>CAZCEF010000048.1:5395-8359 GCA_964497695.1 uncultured Dehalococcoidaceae bacterium
GGGGGAAGTGCCTCTCCTCAGGCTCTGAAGGAATTGGGGGTAGCAGTTCTTTCTTCTTCGGTCTCAGGAAGGAAGCTAGTACAGCGATTGTCAGTATCCCGGCAACCACGCCTAGCGCCGCAACAGTAGGGATTCTATAGAAAGCTGAAGTTATCATCTTGATACCAAGGAAGGTGAGAATTGCCGAAAGTCCATAGGGTAGATAGCGAAGGTGCAGAGTCGCTCCGGCTAGAGCAAAGTAGATAGCCCGCAGACCAAGAATGGCGAAGATATTTGAGGTGTAAACGATAAAAGGGTCAAAGGTGATGGAGAGGACGGCTGGAATTGAGTCTACGGCAAAGACGATATCTGTAGTTTCCACAACAAGGACCACCAGAAACAGGGGAGTCACCAGCCGGCGACCATTTTCAATCCAGAAAAATCTGTCGCTACGGTAATCGCTTGTCACTGGCATGTAGCGGCAGGCAAGTCGGAGCACCGGATTTTTCTCGGGATGGACTTCTCTATCTTTACTGAAAAACAGCCTGATACCAGTAAAGATAAGGAAAGCCCCGAAGATGTAAATGACCCAGTGAATTCGCTCAACTATGGTCAGTCCTGTAGCGATGAAGATACCTCGCATAATCACGGCACCGAGAATGCCCCAGAAAAGGATCTTGTGCTGGGCGTTAGCCGGGACGCTGAAATAGGTGAATATCATCAGGAAGACAAAGAGGTTGTCCACACTGAGCGATTCTTCTACCAGATAGCCAGTGAGGAACTTCAGAGCGCGGTCAGCGCCGAAAGTAAGGAAGATGCCCAGATTGAAGAGTAAGGCTAATGAAATCCAGACAGCGCTCCAGATGAGGGCTTCTTTCAGTTTGATAACGTGGGCTTTGCGGTGGAAAACGCCAAGGTCTAAAGCCAGCATAGTAAAGACAAAGACGCCAAAGGCAACCCACCAGATGAACTGGTTGGACATCATGTTTTTCCTTTCCGGGAGTACTGGTGCGAAGAAACAAAGCGACTGCGCAGTTGCCCACACCCGGCATCAATATCAATACCTCTGCGGCGGCGCAGTGTGCAGTTGATGCTGAGTCGTTTCAGTTCTCTTTCAAAGGCAAGAACAACGTCGCGGCTGGGTGGTTGGTATTGCTGATTTTTGGTCGGGTTCGCTGGGATGAGATTGACGTGACAGTTCAGCCCGCCGATGAGGTGGGCTAGAGCGCGGGCATCTTGGGGGGAATCGTTGATACCTTCAAAAAGAATGTATTCAAAGCTGGGACGGCGTCCGGTCTTATCAAAATACTCCCGGCAGGCGGTGATAAGCGGCTCAAGGGGATACTTTTTATTGACTGGCACCAGTTTGCCTCGTAACTCGTTTGTGGCAGCGTGGAGGGAGATAGCCAGCCCCACCTGAAGCTTCTCTCCCGCCAATCGTTTTATTTCGGGAATCAACCCCGATGTGGAGATGACCATGCTGCGTGCCCCCAGCCCAAAGCCATTGGGCGAATTAAGCATCTCAATCGCCTGCCAGAGGGCATCGTAGTTCGCTAGGGGCTCGCCCATCCCCATAAAGACAATGTTATTAATGGTGCTTACCGGCTGTCTAGTGCTCTCAGTCACCTGGCTCCAGTCCCGGAGCTTGCGGGCAAAGTAGAGTACCTGGTCAACTATCTCACCCGGGGTAAGATTGCGCTCAAAGCCCTGCTGACCCGTGGCGCAGAAGGCACAGCCAATGGGGCAGCCAACCTGGGTTGAAACGCACAGGGTATAGCGGGTGCCACCTCTCAGGGTGGAGTAGGACATAAGCGCGGTCTCTATAGCCTTGTCATCGGCGAGTGAGAAGAGCGTCTTCACCGTAGCATCGCGAGCTGTTACTTCATAGACAGGGATAAGACTGTGCAGTCTAGTTTTCTCAGCTAATCTTTCGCGGAAGGGTTTGGGGAGGTCAGTCATTTCATCAAAGGAAAAAGCCAGCCTCTGGTAAATCCAGCGCTGGAGCTGGTGGGCACGATAAGCTGGCTCGTCCAACGAGGCTACCAGCTCCTGAATTTGAGAAACAGTCAGGTCCGTGAGGCAAACTGCTTTGGCAGTCATTGATATTTCCTTTTATATGATAAGGTAATTGAACTTATTAGACAAGGGAAAGCGAAGTATATTGACTCTCCGATTCTCTGATTGTTAATATTAGCCGAAGTCGGCAACAACCAGTAGGGGAGAATACTTGACATAACATTAATAAAGCCGGCTAGGTCCCTCCTTTGACAGCTGGAAAAATTTGGGGATAAAATAGTATGGTCTGCGGGAGTAACTCAGTGGCAGAGTGCCTGCCTTCCAAGCAGGTGGTCGCGGGTCCGAATCCCGTCTCCCGCTCCAGGGGCTCGTAGCTCAGTGGCAGAGCAGGCGGCTCATAACCGCTTGGTCGCAGGTTCGAAACCTGCCGAGCCCAGTTAAAACCTGACTCATCTCCACAGTCCTCGTCACGAAGAATTGAACCTGAAGGAGGCGTCATGGCAGATACACAGGTAAGAATCGCTTGGCAACCACTAAAGGCATTCGCCAAAGAAATCTTTCTCAAGCTGGGTCTGGCGCCGGAAGATGCCGAAATTGAAGCCGATGTGCTCATCTGGGCGAACCGGCGCGGCGTGGACTCCCACGGCGTCGTTCTTATTCCGTGGTACGTAGAAAACGTAAATGCTGGCGTGATGAACCCCAAGCCGAAGATAAAAGTGGAGAAAGAGACCCCTGCCACTCTCCTCATTGAAGCAGACCGCTCTTTTGGCGCACCGGTGACTGTCTGGGCTATGAAGCGAGTGATGGAGAAAGCCAAGAAGGTGGGTATCGGGTGGGGGATTGTGAAAAACCTCACTCACCAGGGAGCGATGGGCTACTACGCGCTACTGGCGGCTGAGGCAGGAATGGCAGGGCTCACCTTTGTCTGTAATCCGCCGAACATGGCGCCCTTCGGGGCAAAGGCGGCTG
>CAZCEF010000049.1:0-8229 GCA_964497695.1 uncultured Dehalococcoidaceae bacterium
TTCTTTGATGCCCTGCGCTACGACCTCGGGATTGTCGGGCGGTATAAGCTCAATAAGCGGCTGGGACTCAATGTTGACCTTGAAGAGCGTGTGCTGACCAGGGAGGACTTTGTGGAGATGGTGCGGCACATTATTATGATTAACAACGGCAAAGACAGCCCGGACGACATAGACCATCTGGGCAATCGGCGTGTCCGCACGGTTGGCGAGTTGATTCAGACCCAGTTCCACGTTGGTGTTCTGCGCCTGGCTCAAGCCGTCAGGGAGCGCATGAGTATTATTGGCACCGAGGCGATTACGCCAAGCGCTCTGGTCAATATCCGCCCCGTCGTTGCCGCGGTGAGAGAGTTCTTCAGTGGCTCTCAGCTTTCCCAGTTTATGGACCAGACGAACCCATTGGCGGAACTCACCCATAAGCGGCGTCTTTCAGCGATGGGTCCGGGTGGCTTGTCCCGCGAACGAGCGGGCTTTGACGTCCGGGATGTTCACTTCTCGCACTACGGTCGCATCTGTCCCATTGAAACTCCTGAAGGACCGAACATTGGTCTCATTGGCTCGCTGGCGACCTACAGTCGGGTAAACGAATATGGCTTCATTGAGACGCCTTATCGCAAGGTCTTGAAAGAATTGAGCAATACCGATAAGAGATTAGTTGGCAGGACGACGAGTGAGGCAGTCGTTGATAAAGCGGGCAAGGTTATTGTGGCAGCCAAAACAGTCATTACCGGCAAAATTGCCGAAAAGCTGGCGAAGTTAAGGGCGCGGACAATCAAAGTGGTTCCCTTTGTCTCCAACGAGGTAGTCTATCTGCCGGCAGACGAGGAAGATAAGTTCTTCATTGCTCAGGCAAATGCCGGACTGGATGAAAAGAGCCAGTTTATAGATGAGAAGGTGGAAGGTAGATTTGGCGCCCGCTATTTACTGGAATCACCGGATAAAATTGACTTGATGGACGTCTCACCCAAGCAGATTTTCAGCGTGGCGACAGCACTCATCCCCTTCCTAGAGCACAATGATGCCAACCGCGCTCTGATGGGGGCTAACATGCAACGACAAGCCGTACCCCTCCTCTGCCCTGAAGCCCCGGTTGTGGCGACAGGTGTGGAAGTTGAGGCTGCCAAGCACAGCGGGCAGGTGCTTTTTGCCAAGAATCCCGGCATTGTCACCGAAATTTCCGGGGTGACGGATGAGAGAGGTGAAGCCAGATATCGCATCGTTGTTACCAAAGATAACAAAGAGCAGGATAGCTATGAACTGATGAAATTCGTGCGCACCAACCAGGGTACCTGCATCAACCAGCGCCCTCTGGTCAATAAAGGCGACCGTGTTAAAGAGGGACAGGTTCTCGCTGATAGCTCAGCAACGGAGAATGGCGAACTGGCGCTCGGACAGAATGTACTGGTGGCTTTTATGAGCTGGGAGGGCTACAACTTTGAGGATGCGGTGATTATCAGCAGTCGGCTGGTTGAGGATGACAAGTTCAGCTCCATCCACATCGCCCGGCATGAGACGGAAGCCCGCGATACTAAACTTGGTCCAGAGGAAATCACCCGCGATATTCCCAACGTGGGTGAGGAGAGCCTGCGTGAGCTTGATGAAAGTGGCATTATCCGCATCGGCGCTGAGGTCGGTCCGGACGATACTTTAGTCGGTAAGATTACCCCGAGGGGTGAGACGGAACTTTCGGCGGAGGAGAAATTGCTGCGCGCTATCTTTGGGGAGAAGGCAAGGGATGTCAAAGACACCTCTCTGCGGGTTCCGCATGGCGAGTCGGGCAAGGTCATCAATGTTAAGGTCTATAACCGTAAGGAGAGCGGCGACGACCTGCGGGCGGGAGTCAACCAGTGGGTGCAGGTCTGGATTGCGCAGAGACGCAAAGTGGCGGTGGGCGATAAGCTTGCCGGACGACACGGCAACAAGGGTGTTATTGCCCTCATCGCCCCGAAGGAAGACATGCCCTTCCTCCCTGATGGCACACCGGTTGATATTATCCTTGACCCCATCGGCGTCCCCTCCCGCATGAATATCGGGCAGATTCTGGAGACGCATCTTGGCTGGTCAGCTCATAACCTGGGCTTTAGAGCCCTGACCCCCATCTTTGATGGCGCTGATGATGTTACCATTGAAGATGCACTATCGCGCGCCTGGTTTATTCAGAAGGCCATTGTGGGCAATGGCAGTCCGAGCGTAGATGACCCAGCAGCAAGAGTTGAGCTGGCGAAACAGTGGGTCAGTGCTCAGGGCTATGATGCCGAAAAAGCCTTCAGTGAGGATTATCCCGGAGTCGCCAAGGATACGTGCCTTCGGCTCTGGCTGGAAGAGACTGGCTTGAGTAGCCGTAAACTCAGCCCGCCGGAGTTAAAGCAGGCAGTGGAAAAGGCGAGCACCCAGGGCAAAATCCCACCGACCTTCGGTCGGGTCATCCTCCGTGATGGTCGCAGCGGCGAGCCTTTTGACCAGCCGGTAACGGTGGGTATGATTTACATGATGAAGCTAATCCACCTGGTGGAGGACAAGGTGCACTCCCGTTCCACCGGTCCTTACTCCCTGATTACGCAGCAGCCGTTAGGCGGTAAGGCTCAGTTTGGCGGTCAACGCTTCGGCGAGATGGAAGTCTGGGCGCTAGAAGCCTACGGGGCGGCCCACAATCTTCAGGAGATGCTGACCATTAAGTCAGACGATGTCACCGGTAGAGCCAAAGCCTATGAAGCCATTATTAAGGGCGAGGATATTCTCCAGCCCGGGGTGCCTGAGTCCTTTAAAGTCCTGGTCAAGGAATTGCAGAGTCTGGGGCTTGCTCTGGAAGTAATCAGTGAAGAGGAAACCAAGCCGGTAACGGGTGAAGAGCCGATTGAAGAGATGCCCAGTTTGAAGGAAGAGCTTGAAGCGATTAGCGAGGCAAGAGAGGTAAAGGAAGAAAATGCTTGAGATTAATGATTTTAATGCCGTACGTATTTCTCTCGCTTCACCGGAGCAGGTTAGAAGCTGGTCTTATGGTGAGGTGACCAAACCGGAGACCATCAACTATCGCACATTAAAGCCAGAAAGAGACGGTCTCTTCTGCGAGCGTATTTTTGGTCCGACCAAGGATTTTGAATGCTACTGTGGAAAGTACAAGAAGATACGCTACAAAGGTGTTATCTGCGACAAGTGTGGTGTGGAGGTCGCTCGGGCTAAAGTGCGCCGCGAGCGCATGGGACATATTGAGCTTGCCTGTCCGGTAAGCCATATCTGGTTTGCTAAAGGCACACCCAGTCGGTTAGGTCTCCTGTTAGACCTCTCGCCGCGCAACCTGGAACATGTCCTATACTTCTCGCATTACATCATCACTGCGGTGGATGAAAAAGCCCAGCAGGAAGCACTCAAACAGCTGGAAGAAAAAGCCGCGCAGGATATCGCCGCGCGCCAGAGTGAGGTTGAGGCTAATGTCGCCCAGATGGAGTCAGAGAGGGCGGCGGTTGAGGAAATCAACAAGGTGCGTCGCGACTTCGCTGGGGAAAAGAGTCAGCTTGAAGCCAACCTCCAGGCGGAAATGGAGCGCATCAAAGACCTTCGGGTCAAAAGACTACTGACCGAAAGCCAGTATTATGACCTCAGGCAGAAATACGGGCACATTTTTGAAGCGGGGATGGGGGCAGAGGCTATCCTGAAAATTATTCAGGACGTCAACCTGGATGAACTGCGCAACAAACTACTTGAAGAGACGCTATCGTCTTCAGGACAGCGGCGCAAAAAAGCGAGTAAGCAGTTACGTGTGCTGGAGGCTTTCCGGAATAGTGGCAACAAGCCGGACTGGATGATTTTGACTGTCCTGCCGGTGCTGCCGCCGGACTTGCGCCCGATGGTCCAGCTTGATGGTGGCAGATTCGCCACCAGCGACCTGAATGACCTGTACCGGAGAGTCATCAACCGGAATAACCGTCTCCGCCATCTTATTGAAATCGGTGCGCCAGAGATTATTATCCGTAATGAGAAGCGTATGCTCCAGGAAGCCGTTGATTCTCTCATTGACAACGGACGGCGTGGTCGGGCGATTTCGGTCAGCGGCAATCATAAGCTGAAATCGCTCTCTGATATGCTCCGCGGCAAGCAGGGCCGCTTCCGCCAGAACCTGCTTGGTAAACGCGTGGACTACAGCGGTCGTTCGGTTATTGTGGTTGGTCCGGAATTGAAGCTGAACGAATGCGGCTTGCCGAGAAGAATGGCACTGGAGCTATTTAAGCCCTTCGTGATGCACCGGCTGGTGGGTCAGGGTCTGGCGCCGAACATCAAGAGCGCCCGCCGACTGGTTGAGCGCGCCAAGCCCGAGGTCTATGACATACTCGACCAGGTCATCAAAGAGCGACCGGTCTGGCTGAACCGCGCCCCTACTCTCCACCGTCTCAGCATCCAATCTTTTGACCCGGTGCTGATTGACGGGAGTGCTATCCAGATTCATCCGCTGGTCTGTTCCGCATTCAATGCTGACTTTGATGGTGACCAGATGGCAGTCCACGTGCCACTGTCCAAAGCGGCAATCCGTGAAGCTATGGAACAGGGTATGAGCTATCATAATATGCTCCTCCCCAGCAGTGGTGAGCCCACCGTCACCCCAACCCTTGATATTGTCTTTGGCTGCTACTATCTGACCACGATAAAGCCGGGAGCCAAGGGGGAAGGCAAGGTCTTCAGTAATTTTGAGGATGCCAAGCTCGCCTATGAACTGGGCGCGGTTGACCTCAGAGCTGAGATTGAAATCAGAGACCGGGAGAAGGAAGGCGAGAAGTTCAAGACCAGCATTGGGCGCATTATCTTTAATGAAGTTCTGCCACCTGAGACGGGTTTCTATAATAAGGTGATTGACAAATCCGGCTTGAAACAAATCGTCGCGGAGTGCTGTCGGCTCCTCTGTGATGAAGATGTGGCGGTGATACTGGACAAATTCAAGCAGCTGGGCTTTCACTATGCCACCAAGTCCGGTATTACCATCGCCATGAACGATATTGAAGTGCCGGCGGCCAAAGCCAAGATACTGTCACAGGCGGAAGAGAGAATCGCCATTATTGAGAACCAGTACAATCGTGGCTTAATCACCGAGGATGAGCGGTACAACAGTATTGTCAGCACCTGGGTAGAGACCACCGATAAGATCACTGATACCATCTCCAAGACCCTGGACCGCTACGGCGGTGTCTATATGATGGCAACTTCCGGCGCCAAAGGTAATATCTCTCAGATTACGCAGATGGCAGGTATGCGCGGCTTGATGACCGACCCCTCGGGCAAGATTATTGATTTCCCCATCAAGTCCAGCCTGCGTGAAGGGCACAGTGTTCTGGAATACTTCATCTCCACTCATGGTGCCCGCAAAGGTCTGGCAGATACCGCCTTGAGAACCTCGGACAGCGGCTATCTCACCCGACGCCTTATTGATGTGGCTCAGGACGTCGTCGTCTTTGAAGAAGACTGCGGCACGGCTGACGGTATCTGGATAACCGAGCCAAAGGAAAAGGGTGTTCTACCTTCCTTCACGGAAAGAATTGTGGGTCGGTTGGCGGCGAGTGCCATCACGCATCCCAAGACGGGCGAGGTAATCGTTGACCGCAACGAGGAGATTACGGAAGGTAAGGCGAAGGAAATCATCGCAGCCGGCATTGACAAAGTGCATGCCCGTTCGCCGCTGAGCTGCCAGGCAAAGAGGGGTGTCTGTCAGAAGTGCTATGGCAGAGACCTGGCCCGAGGCTGCTTAGCTAATCTGCGCACGGCAGTCGGCATTATTGCCGCACAGAGTATTGGTGAACCGGGTACTCAGCTAACGCTGCGCACCTTCCATACTGGTGGCGTCGTCGGGCGTGATATTACCTCTGGTCTGCCCCGGGTGGAGGAGCTTTTTGAAGCCAGAACGCCAAAGGGGCAAGCCGTTATCTCGGAGATTGACGGTAAAGTTGAGATTGCTCAGAGCGACGAGGGACGAAAAATCAAAGTTATCAGCTCAGAGACATATCGTGATGAATACACCCGCCCCACCGGCTGGGCATTTGCGGTGAAGAATGGGGAGTCGGTTTACATTGGCACCGTGCTGGCAATGCCCGCCGAAGGTAAAACCACTCCGCGAGCTAAAGAAGTCGCTGTCCAACCACTCACCGCCCGCGTCGCTGGTACGGTGAGTATTAAGGGGAGTAAGCTAGCCATCAGTTATGAGGAACGGGAGGAGCGAGAATACCTCGTCCCCTCCACTGCCGGTCTGCGGGTCCAGAATGGGGATACGGTTAAAGCTGGTCAGCAATTGACCGACGGTTCAATTAACCCGCAGGATATACTGCGCGTCCTGGGTAGAGAAGCTGTCCAGCGCTATCTGGTTGACGAGGTCCAGAAGGTCTACCGCTCTCAGGGCGTGAACATAAACGATAAGCATATTGAAATTATTGTTCACCAGATGCTGACCAAAGTCCGTATTGATTCGGCTGGCGATACTGACCTGGTGCCCGAGGAGCTAGTTGATAGATTTGCCTATGAGGACGTCAATGCCAAGGTGCTGGCAGAAGGTGGTGAACCGGCTACGGCGCACACTGTGCTCCTGGGTATCACGCGAGCCTCTTTGAGCAACGATAGCTGGCTTGCCGCGGCATCCTTCCAGGAGACAACTCGTGTTCTCACTGAAGCCGCCGTCCATGGCAATATAGACCGATTAGTCGGGCTTAAGGAGAACGTCATCATCGGTAAGCTGATTCCAGCCCACTATCTGCCGCTAGCCGAAGTTGAGCTACCGGTGGCGGAAGCAGTGCCAGCTGCTCTGCTTGCCCCGGAGGGACAACCGCCGAGCCTCATTGCTGTGGAAGGAAAGGAGTTAACGCCGGGACCAGCGGTTGCCGAGGCACCAGAGGCTACCAAGGAATTGGCTGGAGAAGGGGAAGAAAAATAGCTCGCATAATATCAGGGAAACCCAGTACTGAGGATATACCTTTAGACACCAGCCTCCGACCCCGACGCATGGAAGACTTCATCGGGCAGGAAAAGATAAAGGGCAATTTAAATATCGCCATTGTTGCGGCGAAGGGAAGAGGCGACCCGTTAGACCATATCCTGCTCTACGGTCCTCCCGGACTGGGTAAGACCACTCTGGCGCATATCATCGCCGCCGAGATGGGTGTTACCATTAAAGTTACCTCTGGTCCGGCAATTGAGCGTACCGGCGATTTAGCTGCCATCCTGACCAACCTGAAAAACCAGGACATCCTCTTTATTGATGAAATTCACCGTCTCAGCCGGGCAGTTGAGGAAATCTTATACCCGGCGATGGAGGACTTCGCCCTTGACATTATTATTGGTAAAGGTCCCGGGGCAAGGAGTCTGCGTTTGACTTTACCTAAGTTTACGCTCATTGGTGCCACCACCCGCTTCGCCCTGCTCAGCCCGCCCCTCCGCGACCGCTTCGGCGCGGTTTACCGGCTTGACTTCTATGACCAGCCTGCCATTGAGACCATCCTCAAACGTTCATCACGGATTCTAAAGGTAAAAGCTGAGGTTGAAGGATTGAAAGAAATCGCCCGCCGGGCGCGAGGGACACCGCGCGTGGCAAACCGATTACTCAAGCGGGTGAGGGACTACGCTCAGGTGGTGGCTAATGGCATTGCGACACATGCCGTGGCTCTTGAGGCGCTGTCCAAACTGGAAGTGGACAACATCGGTCTGGATGAAATTGACCATAAGTTATTAGACACCATCATCACTAAATTCAATGGGGGTCCGGTGGGGCTGGAGACCATCGCCGCCGCCATCAGCGAAGAGTCGGATACCATCATGGACGTTTACGAGCCCTACCTGCTCCAGCTTGGCTTTCTGGAGCGGACGCCCCGCGGCAGACTCGCCACACCCCTCGCCTACCAGCACCTCGGGCTACCCTATAACAAGGAGAAGCCGCCCCAGCCCACTCTCTGGCAGTAAGGCTATTTCTGATACTCCCGCGGTGGACTGAAGACATCCAGAATCTGTGCTTCCTTGGCGTGGGTTACCCCGCCGTGATGGACATTGGACGGGATATGGTACATGTCTCCCTTCTTGAGCAGCCGGCTCTCCTGATCAATAGTAAGCTCAAATTCGCCTTCCAGGACGATGCCCATTTGCTCATTGGGGTGGGTGTGGGCGGGTGCTTCCGAGTTCGGCTTTATGGTCATCCGCGAGATGCTCAGCCGCTCGCCAGCGACCATATAGACCAGCCAGCCCGGTGCCGGTTCCACTGCCTTGAAGTCC
>CAZCEF010000050.1:0-6894 GCA_964497695.1 uncultured Dehalococcoidaceae bacterium
AGCCAAAAGGTCCGGACTCAATTGCTCCCTCAATCTCCTCTCGGGTGAACATTATGCGGCGTTCGGTGTCAAGACAGAAAACGCCCGTTTCAATCAGGAACTCGATGCCGGCTTCCCAGACACGGTCGGCTAAATCATCATCGGCAGGGACGGGGTTATTTGGGTCGTACTTGATACCGTATTTCTGCACCACTTTGCGCAGGTTAGGCACGAAGATATTCAAGTCAAAGTCCCTTTCCGTGCAGATGGGACCATTTAAAGCCCTATCAACGACTTCACAGAAGCTGAGCATTATCTATCTCCTTATTTCCTGGCGACCGCTTTCAGGGCAAGGGCAGCGGCATCACCCGCCGTCCTGCCATAGCCGTCAGCGCCAATGCTATCTGCCCATTCCTGGGTGGTGGAGCCGCCTCCGACGAGGACAGTGTACTTGGCGCGGACGTTCCGGGCATTGAGGTGCTCAATGATATTCTTTTGCTGGGGCATGGTGGTGCTCATCAGGGCTGAAGCAGCGATGATATCGGCGCTCACTTCCTCAGCTTTAATGACGAAGGCTGAGGCGGGAACGTCAATCCCGAGGTCAAAGACCTCAAAGCCGCTCATTTTGAGCATGGCGCCGACGATGTTTTTACCGATAGAGTGGATATCGCCGGCAACGGTGCCCAAGACGACTTTGCCGACCTTTTTCCTTTCCCCGCCGGACTCCATAATCTTGGGTTCAAGGACTTTCATCGCGCCTTCCCAGGCTTCAGCCGCCATCATCATTTCGGGGAGGTAGATTTCATAGCGGGCGAACCTTTCGCCGACCTCTTTCATGCCCGGGGACATGCCCTTTTCAATGATGTCAGAGGGGGATATACCTTGCTTGAAGGCAGCATCTACGGCGGCGAGTGTCTTGGCTTTATCGCCGTCAATAATTGCTGATTTCAGGTTGTCAAAGACCGTCTCTTTAGCCATCTTTCCTCCTTTAGTCATTCAATTATTGGCAAACCTATTTTAAGTACAATATTTGACCAGGGCTTTTTGAGATGACCTACAGAATGGTTAATTACTAGCCGTAGGGCGAAGTGTTTTTAAACTGCAGACCGAACTTATCGGTAAATTCTTTTCTCGTCTCACGGTAAAGCTGGATGCACTCTTTGCTGGGTCTACTTGTTGCCACATCAAAGTAGCCGATGTAAGGTGTGCCTCTGGGTGGGTCGGCAATCTTATCCTCATACTTCTCCAGGAGGGCTAGAACTATCTTGTTGGCTTCTTTGCGGCTCATGCCCAGCACGGCGTGGGCAATACCGTTGGCAAAGATGTCTTCCAGCGGACCACAGTGGTCGGTAAGAGTACCCCGGTAAGGAATACCCATCTCACAGGAGCCTCCTGAGACCACGTTGGCAATTACCCAGGCGGCGAACTCATAATAACTCATCTTGGTCATTGGGCCGGCGGAAGAGTAACCGGAGCCAACCGCGGGCAACCGGCTGTGGCGAGTCAACGCTTGAAGGCCCGCGCATCTTGCCCAGATACAATCGCGGCGGGAGGTGGTGCCCTTCTCAATGGGAACGATAAAAGGGTGCTGGGCGGCAGCGCGCAGAACGAGCAGCGCCACTGGATTATAAGCGGTGACGAGCACCCCCACTCCGGCCGGACCGCCAGCAAAACCACCGATGATTGGTCCGGTCTCGCCAAAGGTGAGGTTGTTCAAGGACTGGCAGTACATGACCTTGTTCAGGGCATCAAGGTCAACTTTCATCTCGTGCATTAAACCTATCTCAAGATGGTCTGTTTTGGGGTTGCCGAAACGGTGTCCGGCAATGTGCTCAGCGGCTCGTATGGCGGAAGCCACTTCATTGACCACCGCTAGCCCGGGGCGTCCGGCACGGCGCAGACCCTCGCGAGTCAGCAGAATTGTCCGTATGGCACCCTCAATCGCCGTGGGACTGTTTGCCGTTACCGGCAGTCCATCAACATTGGTGATAGCTGGTGCCGTAATTCCATCGGAAAGGGCGTCCTCGGCATAAGTCCTGACGATATTGATGACATACTCTTCTTTGGAGACAGGACCAGCCCCACAGCCGGAACACCATGGTGGGGTCTTGTCTTCTGGGTAGCGTCGAGGCATAACCCGGGCGTCTTTGCCCTCACCATAGACACAGCCACTGGGACCAGTTTGGAGAGCGCCTTCTATCTCATCCCTGGTGAACAGAATCCGGCGCTCCGTATCCAGACAATACATTCCCGTCTCAACCAGGAACTCCATGCCTGCCTCCCAGACCCGGTCGGCAAGGTCGTCATCGGCGGGGACAGGGTTCTGGGGGTCGTATTTAATGCCATATTTGTTGAGGACTTTGCGCAGGTTGGGCACAAAAATACCGAGGTCGTAATCACGCTCGGTACAGATGGGACCATTAAGGGCGCGGTAAACAACTTCGGAAAAACTCAGCATGACAACCCTCCTCTTTGGACTTATACATTATCGTTTAACCATCGTTGGGCTGTCAACTTCTTGTTCAGGTTTTGCACTCGAGACCAAATTGACAACCCGTCTCAGGCTAGCCTAAACTATCTAGAGCTTTGCGAGTGATGCAATTGCTCGGAATGGAGGAGTTGATGTCAACGGTAACAAGCAACCGACTGGAAGAAGCTAAGAAATTAGCCAGGTATGTTTTTGGCACAGTGCACGGCGCACTTTTGCCCCAGGTAATCTGCGACCATGGTGATGGCATTTACCTCTTTGACCAGGATGGCAAGAGATATATTGATTTCAGCGGCGGTCCACACGTTGTTTCCATTGGGCATGCCAATAAGCAGGTAAGAGAGGCGATGATGAAGCAGATGGAAAAAGTCTCCTTTTTCTTCCGCGGCTTCTGGCTGAATGAGCCTCTGCTCAGACTAGCGGAGCGTATCGTTAAAATCGCCCCATCCAATATCGGGCTGTGCCAGTTCTGCAATAGCGGGTCGGAAGCCAACGAGACTGCCATCAAGCTCGCTCACCAGTACCATGCGGAGAGAGGCAAGGTGAGCAAATACATGGTGATTTCAAGGTGGCAGGGCTATCATGGCATGACTCTGGGGGCACTCTCTGCCTCCGGTCACACCGTCCGCCGCGCCAAGTTCGGGCTACTGTTACACAACTGGCCTAAGATACCGGCGCCACTGTGTTATCGCTGTGCCTTTAGCCTGACCTACCCCGACTGCAATATTAAGTGTGCTCAGGCTCTAGAGGAGATTATCAATCAGGTCGGCGCGCAGTATGTTTCTGCCTTTATGGCGGAGCCGATTGGTGGTGCTGGCACTGCTTGTATGGTACCGGTACCCGAGTATTATCCCATGATACGCGAGATATGCGATAAGCACGATATCCTTTTTATTGACGATGAGATTATCTGCGGGTTTGGTCGGACGGGCAAATGGTTCGGCATTGAGCACTGGAACGTTCAGCCGGACATGATAACTGTTGCCAAGAGCATGACCGGCGGTTACACACCAATGGCAGTTATACTCATTGCCAAGAAAATCGGGGATGTCTTCAGCCAGAAGGGTTCCGCCTTCATCCACGGCTTCACCATGGAAGGAAACCCGGTCTCAGCGACGGCGGCACTGGCAGTCTTGGACATCATTGAGAAAGAAGGGCTGGTGGAACGAGTTGCCAGATTGGGTGATTACTTCTTCAGGGTCGGCAGGAAGAAGCTCGTCCATCACCCATCGGTCGGCAATATCCGCGGCAAGGGCTTGCTCATGGGTATAGAGCTGGTCAAGGATAAGAAGGCCAAGGAGCCCTTTGACCCAAATCTTAGAGTGGCGAATCGCTTCCAGACAATCGCCATGAAGAAGGGGTGTATGGTCTATCCAACGACCGGGGTGGACAACGGGGTGAGGGGAGACCACTTCCTGGTCTCACCGCCGTATATCATCAAGGAAGCCGAGATAGACGCCGCCTTTGATATGCTGGATGCCGCCCTGACCGATTTCGAGAAAGAATTTATGAAATAAGAGGGCGGTCTAGTGCCCTCCATTACCTTCTGCTCGTTTGAGAGCCTGCGGACGGTTCTAGCACGGCAAACTCACCCTTGACAAGCCTGTGTTGCGGTGTATACTTTGATTACCGCTAAACGCAGGAGGTGAAAAATGCCACCAGTATTCAAAGCTCTGGCTACAGTAGGTGTCTGGGGACTGTACATCGGCTCATGGCTCTCGGCTTTACTTACCTTCATCTTCGGAGGCATTATCGCGGGATATTCCTTTGGTGCTAGTCCGGTGCCCATAAGCTACTATGGTGGTTATGCAACCTCCGTAGGCTTTGCCTTCGCTGCTGGCTTCATGATGTTGGTGAGAAAGAAGCTGGAAAGTTAGACCGCTTTCCATTACGCTAAACGCAGGAGGTGAAAAATGCCACCAGTATTTAAAGCTCTATCAACAATAATGGCTTGGATTGTGTGGATTTGTGCATTGGTGCTGGGATTCGGCTCCTTGGCGATGGGCATTATTCGCGGAGACCTATTCGGTCCTAAGGCACCGCCAATGGTGTACGCTGCCATGTTTGCCGTTGCCGGCTTCTATGCCATTGTGGCCGCGGTTGTCATGCTGGTGAGAAAAAAGCTGGAGGGATAGACCTCTTTCCCTCAGGTTTGCCAGAGAGCAAAGTGCAACAGGCTAGTGCTCGAATCAAATAGTAGTCAAGACTCAGCAGCCCTTATTGGAATTTGCCCACCTCCGGGAAATACTGGATGGTGGCGTCGGGGATTACCGCCACTTTGGCTTTGTTGTCGTAGTGCTCTTTAAGGTTGCTGATGACCTCGTTCCAGCTATGTGCCCAATTTACCAGATGATAGGGCGCCAGCCAATCGGCGCCGGTTTTATCGGGATATGGTACCATAACGGTCAAACGCTTGGTGTTGTCCGGCAGAGCTTGATGGCGCCCCTCCGGTCCGGGGCAGTTCCAGCCTCTCCCCCCGAACCTCTTGCCGAAGCTCCGGCCAAAGTAGTGGGTAATCTGTCCGGCAGGATAGACGCAAGTAATAACCATATCACCGCCCTTCTTGGTGAGGAGCGGGGCGGCGATGGGGGGCGCCAGGGTTATTTCGTTTGCCTTCATATAGCAGTTCGCCACCACCACATTGCAGTCTTTAACCAGTTCAGTGGCATAATGCTTTCGGGCGACTTTGATACCTTCAACGTGCTCGGCAACGGGGTCGCCGACAAAGAGGGCAGTTACCTCTCGCCTCAAATTCATAATGGCGTCAATCTTGACGTGAAGCCCGGACATCCTCGCTGCCTCAATGATGTCCTGCATGATGAAGTTACCCTCAAACCTGCCGAGGACAACAGTTGGCGAGAGCCCGAGTCGGGTGTGGTTGGCATCAATGGTGTCCATAGAGGCAACCCCGGGGAGGATTATCTTACAGCCACCGCCAAAACCGTAGGGGTGGGGTACAATGGAGCCGATACCTATCCGAAGGTCGCAAGCCATATACTCAACGTTAATGGCGACCGGCGTGCCGTAGCTGGTTATGCCGAGCGGAACGCAGTTTTCATAGGGGTTGTGGTTATAGACGAGGAAGCGGCGCAAGACGTCCTCACCCAGTTTCTTCGCCAGTTCCAGATTATTCATGGCACCGTGAGCGCCGAAGGCAGCAATAAAACGGATGTTATCGTCCTTAATGCCGGCCGCCTTCAGCTCTTCCAGAACGTAGGGGACAAGAACGTGAGCGGGCGTCCCTCGCGTTAAGTCATCAAAGAGGATAACAACTTCCTTTTTGCCTTTGGCTAGTTCTCTTATGGTCTTGCTGCCAATGGGGTTAGCAAAGGCTTTTCTGATTTGCCTATCGGTCAGCGCTGGAGCATTCCACCCCTTCATCTGGCACAGGTGCACATTCCAGCCAGCCGGGAAGTCCAGTTCCATCTCCTCATCGCCATAATAGGGCATAACCGGTATCTTTACTTTTTTTGCATATCTTGGCATTGTGTCCTCCTGAGTCTTTTAGCGCCGTCTTTTGAAAGATGATAGCACCACTATTTAATATTATCAAGCTGAGCTATAGTAAATTTTTACCTGAAGTAGCAAAACGGCTAAAATAGGAATGAAGGTGACTTAGGGTGATTAAGGTATTGCTGGTATTAATAAGCTGGCTTATTGCCTTTATCCTTATCCTTTCTAGTTGTAAGCCAAGTACCACTACCGAGCTGAGTGATGAAGAGAAGATAGCGCTGGTGAAAGAGATTAAAGCGTTTCAGAAAAAGATTGGTTTCAGTGCCACGGAGAACTTCGCCGGTTATTCTGATGAGAAAGAAGCCTACCATTATTATTTTTATACGCCGGTCATTGAGCTACCTTACTCTCTGGATGACCCGTCACTAAAGAACGGTGAGGGCACTCCGCAAACTGTCTCCTTGGATGCCGCGAAATATGATGTCTATTTCTACTCAATTCCGGCGCTGGCGGGCGTGAGGACGCCGGTAACCAAATCCCTGCTGGAGTCGCCGCTCTACCGGTTTATCTTCGTCATTTTTCATGAAGACTGGCACGAGCAAATAAACTTGCCGCTGGGTATTGAGGAACCCTCCGGGGAGATTGTCAGCTATGTCGCTTCTCTTCTTTTTACCGAGAAAAGGTTCGGCCGCAATTCGGGAGTTTACAAAAATCTGGAGTGGGAACTGAACCATAAACTAAAAGAAAGCCGTGTCTTTCAGAGCTACTACAGCACCCTAACTACTCTCTATGCTGACTACCATGCGGGCAAAATCTCGGAAGCAGAGGCTTTGAGCCATAAGGACAAGCTGATTCAGTCCATGAACCATGACATCTACAATATCTGGGGGGAGCGACGCGACCAGCTGAATAATGCCTTTATCGCCTTTCAGATGACCTACTATCGGTATCTGAACTTGATGTATGACGTCTTT
>CAZCEF010000050.1:6994-8088 GCA_964497695.1 uncultured Dehalococcoidaceae bacterium
GTGACGAGTACGGTTGACGAAGTCCTGGTGCAGGAAGGTGATGTTGTGGAAAAAGGCAAAGTCCTTGCCAAGCTGGATACGTCAGCATGGGAAGACCATATCTCTTCACTGGAAGACCTGTGGATTGCCAAACAGCGTGCTCTGACGGCGGCGGAGCGCAACTTAGAAACGAAGAAGCGGGCTATCGCTGCCAAGGAGCGTGATGTCCTCTCAGCACAGAATGCCGTGACCAACGCCGAAAAAGCTCTCACTGGCATCAAAGAAACCTATAGCTGGACTGACGTGGAAGCGGCGCAGGCTGAGCTTGACCGTGCCCGCACCTACCTTCAGTATTGTCTGGATAACCGGGCGGAAGCAAGCGGCGACATGACGGCAATCTGGGACCGGGCGGTAGCGAATGCGCAGGCTCAGGTGACTGCCGCGGAGACTAAGGTAAAGTCGGTACTTACGGTTCTTACTTCTGAAGAGTGGCTGATCAAAGAAAATGAAGTCACCATTGCCCAGGGTAGACTGGCAGACGCTCAGGCGGTAGTCAATGACGCCCGACTTGACGTTGTAGATGCCCAGACGGCTGTTGATGATGCCAAACGTGCTGTGGCCAAAGCCAAGAAGGATTATGACGAGGCGTTAGCGACGAGTCTGAACATCACTGCCCCCTTTGACGGCTTCATCACCAAGGTCAATGTCAAGGGAGGGGATGAGGTGAACAAGGGCACGGTCGCGGTCCAGATTGTCGACCCCACCAGGTTTGAAGTTGAAATTATGGTGAACCAGATGGACATCTTCCAGGTCAAACAGGACGGGGAAGCCCGGGTTCAGATAGATGCCTTAACCGGCGTGAAATTGCCGGCGAAAATCACCCATATCTCTCCTACTGCTACGGTCCAATCAGGCGTCGTGAACTATAGCGTCAAGGTGGAAATCGTCTCAACCACACCTCTACCGGCGGAGGGGACGGCGACGCCTTCTGCGTCCGCACCGACGGGCACACAAGGTAGAAGCGGCTTCTCCGCCAGGCAGCAACCAGCCTCGCAGGGAATTCAATTGAAGGAAGGGTTAAGCGTTACTGTCAGCATCATCGTTGCCGAACGGGA
>CAZCEF010000051.1:0-1367 GCA_964497695.1 uncultured Dehalococcoidaceae bacterium
ATGTCCAGCTAGAAAAGGTCGGCTACTACAAACTGGGTGAGGTGGGTGCGCCGCTCCCCCCGGAAACCATTGATGCTTCGGTGAATCTGACATGGATGGCTGCCTTTGTCTGGGCAGCATTGTGTCTTACTGCGGGGGTAATTCAGCTTGTCTATACTACCTAGAACGGAAGTACAAAACTTAAAACTGGCTCACCACGGCGGACCGAACTGGACGGAACTGAAGTCCCTCGGGCTTAACCCGGAGGATGTGCTTGACTTCAGCGTCTGCACCAATCCCTTTTCTTTACCATCGGGGGTGAGAAAGGCTTTGATGACCGCCACCATTAACCGCTACCCTGATTCCGAGACAACGGAGTTGAGACAGGCACTCTCGGCTAAGCTGGGTGTGCCTCAGGAGAACATACTGGCGGGCAGTGGCACCACCGAGCTTATTCGCCTTATCACCCTGACTTATTTTAGCCCCGCCGATGCAGTCCTGGTCCCGGAACCGACCTATGGCGAATATGAGGTCGCCTGCCATATTGTGGGAGCAAAGGTACTGAGGCAAGGCGCCCGAGCCGAAGACAACCTGACTCTTAACCTGGAAGAGACAGCCAGTCTCATCCAGCAACATCATCCCAAAGGCATTTTCATCTGTAATCCCAATAATCCCACCGGTCAGTATTTCTCACGGCATGAGATTGAGACCATTCTGGATGCAGCAGCGGATAGCCTGCTAATTTTGGACGAAGCATACATCGCTTTTGTTGATGAGACCTGGGCGAGTCTGGACTTAATTCAACGAGGCAATGCGATTATCTTACGCTCAATGACCAAGGACTACGCCCTGACCGGTCTGCGGCTCGGCTACCTCGTTGCCAGTCAGGAAATTGTCGGTCATTTGCGTCGGGTCTGCCCGCCATGGAACGTCAATATTGCGGCACAAAAGGCGGGAATAGCCGCTCTGGGACAGCCCGGCTACCTGGAGCAGTGCCAGAGAAAAATAAGAGAAGCGAAGCAGTTCCTCGTGCGCGAACTTCAGTCGCTCGGTTTCACTCTGGTCCCCTCCCAAGCAAATTTCTTCCTGGTGCGGGTGAAAAGGGCTACCGAGTTCCGTGCTGAGTTACTCCAACACAGCATCATGGTGCGCGACTGTACTTCCTTCGGGCTTCCCGAGCATATCCGTATTGCCCCACGCACCTTGCCTGATTGCCGTAAGTTTATCGCCACCATCCGTTCCCTTAAGGAAAACGGAGAACTCAAAGGACTTATTTGAAAAACAGGAGACCGAATGTCAACCTTATCTGACATAGTTGAAATGATTAGACCTCTGGACAAGGAAGCCATGGCTCAAGCCCAGGTGAGGCAGGACCAATTGACCAAACC
>CAZCEF010000051.1:1467-8073 GCA_964497695.1 uncultured Dehalococcoidaceae bacterium
TTGGGCGTCGCCTCCGAGCTGAAAAGTCACCCCCGCCTCCTTTCCCGGAAAATTGCTTACGGCACCCAGAATATGGCTTTAGGACCAGCCATGACCGAGAAACAGGCAATAGAAGCGGTAGAAACCGGCATTGATATTATCAAAGCCGAAATCGCTAAAGGTCTGGACATAGTCGGCGTCGGCGATATGGGTATTGGCAATACCACCGCCAGCAGTGCCATCTGTGCTGCTATTACGGGAGAAGCGGTCGCCGAAGTCACTGGCAGAGGCACCGGTCTCAGCAATGAGCAATTAGCCCACAAAGTTGCCGTGATTCAAAGAGCCCTCTCCGTAAGCCGACCCGACCCCAAACACCCTTTGGATGTGCTGGCGAAGGTGGGTGGCTTTGAGATTGGCGGGCTGGTAGGGGTGATATTGGGCGCTGCCGCGCACCGTCTCCCTGTAGTTCTGGACGGCTTTATTACCGGTGCCGCGGCACTGATTGCCACCGCATTGTGCCCCCGTCTGAAGGACTTCCTCATTGCTTCCCACGTTTCCGCTGAAGCTGGGCACCCGCTACTGCTTAATTACCTCGGGCTAAAGCCGCTACTCAACTTAGGCATGCGACTGGGGGAAGGCACTGGCGCGGCTCTGGGAATTTTCCTCGCTGAGACGGCGGCAAGAATCCTGGACGAAATGGCTACCTTCGCTGAAGCCGGAGTCTCCGAAAAAGACGAGGCAAAGAAATGACCTTCCTAGCCACGCTAAGGTTTCTGACCATCTTTCGCCTACACTGGCTGCCGGAACCCCGCCTGGACGAGCTAAAACGGTCCGCTGGCTACTTCCCACTGGTCGGCGTTATTATTGGTCTTATCCTAGTCGGTTTGAACTGGCTTCTCGGTTTCCTGCTTCCGACAGCAGTTGTCAGCGTCCTGCTGATTGTTGCCTTAGTGATAATTACCGGCGCACTGCACCTTGATGGCTTTCTTGACACTTGTGATGGGATAGGCGGTCACCGGACACCGGAAGAAAGGTGGCAGATAATGGACGATAGCCGTGCTGGCGGCTTCGGGGTTATTGGTGTCAGCTGTCTGCTCCTGACGAAATACATCAGCCTCAATAGCATTCCCACTCATCTCCTCACGGCGACGCTCGTGTTCATGCCTATCGTCAGCCGCTGGGCGATGGTCTATGCTATCTTTGCCTATCCTTACGCCAAGCCATCCGGGCTGGGGAAAATCATCAAGGAAGGCACCGGCTGGCAGGGGCTGACACTGGCGACGGTCGTTGCCGTAGCTGCCGCCTTGACGTGGGCTTGGTGGGGCAACCTCGCTTACTTTTATCTAGTTGGTCCCGCTGTGCTGACGGCGACGTGGCTCTTGATTGTCCTGGTGGCGACTTATTTGAAGCGTAAGTTCGCTGGACTGACCGGCGATACCTATGGAGCAATAAACGAGATAACCGAGGTCTGGGTTCTGCTTGTGGTGAGTATGCTCGCTCACAGCCAGTGGTTGAACCTGACGTAGCTGGAGGCAACTTTGTCACGGATATTTCTGGTAAGACACGGTGAAACGGAACTAAATCATGCCGGTAGGCTTCAAGGTCACACTGATGCCGACCTCAGTGCTCTGGGCTATCGCCAAGCCGAGATGTTACGGGACTATCTGGCAGTGGAAAGCATTGACACAATTTACTCCAGTGACCTGAGACGTGCCGCAAAGACAGCTGAAATTATTGCCCGCCAGCAGCAAAAACCAGTTATTACCTGCCCCGAGCTGAGGGAAATCAACTATGGGAAACTGGAGGGGCTGACTTTTGGGGAAGTGGAGCGTCTTTATCCCGGCGTGGCGAAACTATTCCTTGACAAGACGGCTCATCTGGAATTCCCCAGTGGTGAAAGCGCTGACCAGTTTGGACAGCGTGTCCGCCGATTCTTGGACCGATTGAAGCCTCAGCCGGAGCAAACTATCCTCATTGTCGCTCACGGCGGACCGTTGCGATTCCTGATTTGTTCCCTGCTGGGGATAGACCCACAGCACTGGCGGCAAATCCAACTTGACCTGGCATCAGTCAGTGTAATTAATATCTATCCGGAGATTGCCGTGATAAGCCGATTGAATGACATATCTCATCTAAAATAAAAAGAGTTCAGGAGGAAACGATGGAGCAAGTTTTCGTCTCATGGAGCGGGGGCAAGGACTGCAGTTTTGCCTGCTATAAAGCAATGGCGAACGGACTCAGAGTCCGCTACCTGCTCAATATGGCAACTGAAGATGGCAAAATGTCCTGGACGCATGGGCTATCCTCCGAGGTGCTGCAAATACAGTCGCAAGCTATCGGCATCCCGCTCGTCCAGCGCCAGACAGTGTCAAAGGCTTATGAAGCGAGTTTTGTGGCGGTGCTTCAAGAGTTGAAACGGAAAGGCGTAACCGGCGGCGTCTTTGGCGACATTGATATGGAGGAACACCGGGAGTGGGTGGAGCGAGTGTGCCACCAGGCTGGTTTCACTGCCCATTTACCCCTGTGGGGGCAAGACCAGGAGAAATTGCTGGGGGACTATATTGCTTCCGGATTTGAGGCGGTTTTAGTTGCCGCTAAAGCTGACCTTTTTGGTGAAGAATGGCTGGGACGCCGGATAGACCAGAGCTTTGTTGACGACTTAAATGAACTGAGAAAAACCAAGGAAATAACGCCCTGCGGGGAGGCTGGCGAATACCATACTTTCGTTATTGATGGTCCTTTCTTTCGCCAGCGGGTCGCCATTCTGGAAACGAACAAAACGTTAAAGGATGGACAGCGGTTTCTGGAAATCCTGAAATGCGATTTGAAGCCCAGGTAATTGACGGAGGCTGGGGTTGAATAAAAAGTGTATCCTTATTATTGGGGGTGCCCGAAGCGGGAAAAGCCGCTTTGCCCTGGAACTGGCTGGGGAGTCTGACAAGCCGGTGCTCTTCGTGGCAACCGCCACCGCCGGCGATGACGAAATGAAACAGCGCATTGAAAGGCACCGAAAGGAAAGACCAGCCGACTGGAGCACTCTTGAAGTTACCACTGACGTCGGCAACTGTATCCGGAAAGAAATCGGTCGCGCCAGGACGGTGGTTCTGGATTGCGTCACCTTACTGCTCAACAATATCTTTAGCGACTGTGATTATCAGGATAGTCCGAAATTTGAGGCTATGATTGAGGAACGAGTTGCTCGCGAGGTCAATTCATTGATTGAGTGTATCAGAGACACGGATGCCAGTTTCATCATCGTGACCAATGAGATTGGCTTGGGTTTGGTGCCCGCCGATAAAGTCAGTCGGCTCTACCGCGATTTGCTCGGCAAAGCAAACCAGACGCTCGCCCGATGCGCTGATGAAGTCTACCTGATGGTGGCAGGACTGCCGGTCAGGGTCACCCCATCCAACCCAACTTCCTGAAGGAGAACATATGCCAGAACTGGCTTTTAATTACGATACCCTAGTTCAAACCCTGGAAGAAAGTGTCAAGCGTAATCTGAGCGATGGGCTTCTCCTTTCCGGTGGGCTGGACACCGCGATAATCGCTTGCCTGGCAGCAAAATGGCGTAAACCGCACGGTATTACCGTTGCCCTGCGGGATGCCCCGGCACCCGATGTTGAGTGTGCCAAGCTCGTAGCTAGTCGTCTGGGACTCAAGCACCATCTTCACTATTTTGGTAAAGAAGAACTGAACGAGGCTATTAGAGCGGTAGTCCGGGTGATGAAAACCTTTGACCCGATGGAAGTCCGCAATAGCGCAGCGATATATGTCGCTCTCAAAACGGGCAGAGACCTCGGCATGTCCACCATTATGACCGGGGATGGCGGCGATGAACTTTTCGGTGGCTACAGTTTCCTTTTCGGGCTGAACGGAGAGAAACTGGATAGCGCCCTGAAAAAGATGTGGACTCAAATGAGGTTCTCTTCAATCTATTTGGGCAGAGAACTGGGGCTGGACGTCAGGTTGCCATTCTTGGCCCCGGAATTCAAAGAATTCGCCACAAAAATAGACGTCAGCTTGAAAATAAGAAATGAAGGCGGGCAGGTGTGGGGCAAGTGGGTCTTGCGTAAGGCTTTTGAAAATATCATGCCTAGGGAAATTGTCTGGAGAGTCAAGGCACCAGTTGAAGTGGGCAGTGGCACTACCGTTTTGCCAACCATCTATGAGGCTAAAGTTTCTAATGACGAATTCAATCAAAAGAAGGCGCAATATCTTACCCAAGAACGTGTCGTTATCCGGAGTAAAGAACACCTCTTTTACTACGAAATTTACCGGGGTATATTCGGTCTTCCCGGTGCCAGAGCCAGTGGTGCCAAGACATGCCCCGATTGTGGCTCTGGCGTTAAAGAAGACGCCTCATTCTGCCGGACCTGCGGCGCCTACCCGATATAGACCGTTATTTGCACTTAAGAACCACTAGGCACCTCCTTATAAATGGGCTTTCACTGCCTCAGAGAATTCGGTTGTGGTTGCTTTGCCACCCTGGTCGCGGGTGAGGTGTTGCCCCTCCCGGTAGACAGCATAAATGGCACTCTCTAACCGGGATGCCGCAGCTTTAAAATCAAGATACTCTAGCACCATAACGGCGGAGAGCATCATCGCGGTGGGGTTAATGATATTCATCCCGGCGATGTCCGGCGCGGTGCCGTGGACGGAACCAAAATAGGCGTAGTCTTTACCGATGCAGGCATTAGGTGCTATCCCCAAGCCCCCAATCAGCGCCGCCGCCCCATCAGCGAGAATATCGCCGTGCTCATTGGACATCACCACTACGTCATACCGGTGGGGATTAATAATCATCTGCTGGCAGAAGTTATCCACAATGACCTGCTCAAAAGTAAGCCTGGGATAGCTCTTCACTGTCTCCTCAGCGATGCGACGGAACATCTCGTCCGATTGAGTTAGAACATTATATTTGGAGGCAACAGTTACCTTGCCCTTGCCACCTCTGGCTTGGCGCTCCAGAGCCACCTTGCAGGCTGACTCGCAGATGAGCTTTGTCTCCGCCTCGGTCGTGATTTTGACGGCAAACTTGCCTTTAGCTTTAGTGTCCAGAGTCATTCCCGTCATTTCGTTGTACAATTTTAGCGGTGCCAGAAGTCTGATAGCACCCTCAAACCCGGGATATAAGCCCTCCAGATTCTCACGGACGATAACAAAATCAATGCCCTCGGGATTTTTGAGGGGGCTTCTCATCCCCGGCATATACCTGGTGGGGCGGATATTGGCGTAGCACCTTTTCCCCCAGCGTAAGTAGGCATGGACACCGGTGAGAACTCGCGTTGAGCCAAAGAGCGCGCAATCGGATTCATCAATCGCCTTCTTGGCTGAGGCGGGAAAGACCTCTCCGTACTTGGCTAAGGCTTCGTCATTTACGGCAGTAGGGATAAACTCAATATCCAGCTTCATACTCTCCAGGATGTCAACGGTGGGCAGGACCACTTCCGGGGAAGCATCATCGCCTTTGATAACACAGACTTTCTTGCTCACGATTACCTCCTGTAACGATTGCCTGATATTGGTAGAAGTATACCGCACCAAAAAAGAAACAAGCAATCAGGTTATCATCGTTGTGCCCACTGAGCTCCTGTCCGGCGCAACTCTCTCGGTATAGACTTTGGCTGCGTTGAGGTCAGTAAAGGAAGCTCGGAAAATCCGTAATTTTACGGCTGGGACCCCCCTAATTGGTCAAAACCAGACGAATTAGCTATAATCAGCAATTGAGAGTGCCATGCCCAAGCTATTTGAGTATCAGGGAAAGAGGCTGTTAAAAAGCCTCGGCGTGCCGATACCTGAAGGTGATGTTGCCACAACGCCCGCTGAAGCCGGTGTCATTGCCAAAAGACTGGGCAGACCAGTGGTCATCAAAGCTCAGGTGGGCGTGACCGGTCGGGCGCAGGCAGGCGGTATCAAGTTTGCCAGTGATGCCGGGGAGGCAGAAAAAGTCGCCGCCGAATTACTCAGCAGAGATGTCAAAGCGTTGAAGGTAGAGAAGGTTCTCGTTGAGGAAAAACTGGCGATTAAAGATGAGTGCTATGCCAGCGTCATCGTCAATGATTCATACCGGGTCAAAGGTCCGGTGGTAATGTTCAGCACCAAGGGCGGCACCGGCATTGAGGAAATCGCTGCCAAATTCCCGGAAAAAGTAGCCACGCTCAACGTTGACATCCTTGCTGGACTGTCAAAGAAAGATAGCAAAGGATTGATTGCCAAGCTGGGTGTTCCCAGTTCCCGGCGAGAGGCTTTAAGCAATGTAATATCTGGACTGTACCAAGTCTTCCGTGAGTACAGCGCCCGCAGTGCCGAAATTAACCCCATCGTCATCACCCAGAAAGATAGAGTCTACGCCGCCGACTGCCACATCGTTATTGATGAAGCCTCTGTTTTCAAGCACCCCGAATTGGCAATAGACTACCCCCGCGATATCGGTCGTCCGCCGACGGAGCTGGAACAAATTGCCTGGAAGGTTGAGGACAAGGACTACCGCGGCATCGGCTACTTCGTCCAGATGGCACAGGGCTTTAAGCCCGGCGAGGGCTACGTTGGTTTCCATGGGCTGGGTGGGGGTGGGGCGATGCTCGGTGCCGACGCCCTCATACGGCACGGGCTTAAAATCGCCGA
>CAZCEF010000052.1:0-7950 GCA_964497695.1 uncultured Dehalococcoidaceae bacterium
AGCTAACAAAGTTCGCATTGGCTTTGAGGGCGGACAACTGCCTTTAATCAAGCGTCTGCCAGAGAAGCGCGGCTTTTTCAACCTTTTCCGGACCGAGTACAGCATAGTCAATCTGGATAAGCTCAGCGCCTTTAAATCCGGGAGCGAAGTAACACCAGAGAAATTGCTGGAAGCTGGCTTGGTAAAATCGCTGGAACAGCCAGTAAAGATTCTGGCTAATGGTGATATCAAATATCCACTAACGGTGAAGGCAAATAAATTCTCAGCGGCAGCCAAAGCCAAGATTGAGGCGGCGGGGGGTAAAGTTGAGGAGGTAGCCTATGCGTCCCAAGCCAAGTAAGCCCAGGTTGTTGCAGGCGATGATTGATGCCTTCAGCCTGCCTGACCTGAGACGCCGCATCCTATTTACCATCGGCATTCTGGTCATCTTCCGGTTTGTTGCTCATGTGCCACTGCCCGGAGTTGACTTTGCTGCCCTGCAGGCTCTGTTTGAGCGTAATGCCCTGCTCGGGATGCTTGATTTGTTCAGCGGCGGCGCCATGAGGCGGCTTAGCGTGGCGGCAATGGGTGTTTATCCTTACATCACCTCGTCCATTATCATGATGCTTCTGGTACCGGTTATTCCCAGACTCCAAGAAATTTCCCGTATGGGTGAAGAGGGCAGAAACAAGATTAACCTCATTACCCACTGGCTGACCGTGCCTCTAGCCGCGCTACAGGGATACGGTGAGATGGTCTACCTCCAGCGGGAGGGAGTGGTCAGTTCCGCTTCGCCACTGGGAATGACGGCAATCGTGCTCTCAATGGTGGCAGGCACCATCTTTCTGGTCTGGCTGGGTGAGCTCATTACCGAATACGGCATTGGCAATGGGGTCTCCATCATCATCTTTGGTGGCATTGTTGCCCGGCTTCCGGAACTGATTGGGCAGGGCTTTCTCGTGCGGGAAAACTTCATTGGTCTTTTCGTCTATATTCTCATGGTTGCCCTGACAATTACAGTCATTATTGTCTTCACCGAAGCCCACCGCAGAATACCGGTGCAGTATGCGCGCAGCGTTTTCCGTAGCGGGCGTATGTATCGCCAATCGGGTGCTACCCACATCCCCCTGCGTGTCAACAGTGCCGGCATGATTCCGCTCATCTTCTCAATGTCAATCGTGCTCTTTCCTGGCATTGTTGCCAGCTATTTTGCCAATCCCACCGAGCCTAACTTCGCCAATACGATTATGGAGTTGTTTAACCCCAATGCTCCCCTACCCATCGGCTTCTTCTACTGGGCGCTTTACTTTGTGATGTCGGTTGCTTTTACTTTCTTTTACACGATGGTGGTGTTTCAACAGCAGGACCTGCCCGGAATTCTGCAGAGGCAGGGCGGTTTTATCCCAGGCATCCGACCCGGCAAGCAAACTTCCACTTATTTGAACGGTGTGATTAACCGCATTACCTGGGGCGGTGCGTTTTTCCTTGCCGCCGTGGCGGTCATGCCATTCGTGGCGAAGCTGATTACTAATGTCCAGGTAATTCAACTGTCCAGCCTGGGACTGCTCATTATGGTCGGCGTGGTACTGGACACGATGAAACAGCTTGAAGCCCAGCTGGTAATGCGGCGCTACGAGGGCTTTATCAAGTAGGAGTAAAAGTTGTATATTATTTTTCTGGGCGCACCCGGTGCTGGTAAAGGCACACAAGCCGCTACTGTTGCCCAGAAATTAAATTTAGTACATATCTCCTCCGGTGACCTGTTCCGGCAGGCGCTGGAGAAAGGGGCTGAGCTGGGAGGGAAAGCCAAGTCCTATATGGAGAAAGGAGTACTGGTCCCGGACAAGATAACTGTACAAATGGTCTTGGAGCGGATGTCAGCTCCCGATTGTGAAAAGGGGGTAATCTTGGATGGCTTCCCCCGCAATCTGGTGCAGGCAAAAGCTCTGGATAAGGCTTTAATAAAGAAGCAGAAAATGATAGATAAGGTGATATATATTGAAGTTTCTGAAGATGAGCTGATAAAAAGGCTAAGCGGGCGCTGGATATGTCGCAATTGCCAGGCAGTTTATCATATAATGAATTCGCCCCCTAAAGTGCGGGGAAAATGTGATAGGTGCGGTGGTGAGCTTTACCAGCGACCCGACGATAAAGTGGAGACAGTAAAAAAACGACTGGAGGTATACTTTGCCCAGACGGCACCTTTGATTGACTACTACAAACAAAGAGGTAAACTAGTTGAAATTGACGGCGAAGGTAGTGTTGCGGAGGTGTCAGAGAGGATTATTAATATTATCCGGAAGGCAGAGCCAGTAACCCGATGAGAACAGTGCCGATGAGCATCATCATCAAGACGGATGAAGAAATAGCAATTATGCGGAAAGCCGGGAGAATTGTCGCTGAAATACTGAAAATATTAGCTGACAGCGTGAGACCAGGAATGGAGACCCAAGAATTGGACATCATCGCCGAAAGAGAGACGAAGAAGCGAGGCGCCATTCCCTCCTTCAAGGGCTACCGTGGCTACCCTGCCAGCCTGTGTGTTTCGGTAAACGATGAGATTGTCCACGGCATCCCGGGCAAAAGGCTAATCAAGGAAGGTGACATCGTTTCCCTGGACTTTGGTGCCATTTACGATGGGTTCCAAGGCGATGCGGCAGTTACTGTGGGCGTCGGTAAGATAAGTGCCACCGCCCTCCGCCTCATTGAAGCCACGGAGGGTGCCCTGTGGGCGGGCATTGGCGCTGCCCGGGCGAGAGGCACATTGGGGGATATTTCAGCAGCAATTCAGGCTCATGCCGAAACCAGAGGCTTTTCCGTAGTGCGCGAGTATACCGGACACGCCATCGGGCGGGAGATGCACGAAGACCCGTTGGTGCCCAACTTCGGCGTACCCGGCACCGGACCAGTGCTGAAAAGGGGAATGACATTGGCTCTAGAACCGATGCTCAATGTTGGCGACTGGCGAACCCGTCGCGCTGATGATAACTGGACAGTGTTAACCGCTGATGGCAGTCTGTCAGCCCATTTTGAACATACCATCGCTATCACGGATAGTGAAGCGGAGGTGCTAACTAAGTAAGTTTATGCCAAAAAAGGAAACGATTGAGGTTGAGGGAATCGTCACAGAAGCGTTACCCAACGCGATGTTCCGCGTGGAGCTAGCCAACGGACATAAGGTGCTGGCGCACATATCGGGCAAGATAAGAATGAACTATATCCGGGTCTTGCCCGGCGATAGAGTGATGATAGAACTCTCCCCCTATGACCTCACTCGGGGCAGAATTACCTACCGTTTTAAATAAAGCAAAGGATTTATTATAATGAAAGTCAGGTCGTCAGTAAAAGTTAGATGTGAAAAGTGTAAGGTTGTGAAGCGCAAGGGCGTGGTCCGAATTATCTGTTCCAACCCGAAGCACAAACAAAGGCAGGGCTAGAGGAGGACATAGATGGCACGTATTGCTGGGGTAGATATACCGAGAAATAAGCAAGCCTGGGTCTCACTGCAATATATTTATGGCATTGGTCCAACCTTAAGCCAGAAAATTCTAGACCAGGCAAACATTAAACCGGATACCAAAGTAGCCGACCTTTCTGAGGAGGAGGTCAACCGTATCCGTGAGACTATTGATAAACAGGCTAAAGTTGAGGGCGACCTCCGCAAAGAGGTTACCTTCAATATCAAGCGTCTCATTGAAATCGGGAGCTTCCGCGGCTATCGGCATCGCCACAACTTGCCCGTCCGGGGTCAGCGCACCCGCACCAATGCTCGCTCACGACGTGGTCCGCGCAAGACCGTGGCGGGACGAGGTCAGAAGCGTGGCTTAGCGAAGAAGTAATTAGATTCTTACAAAGGAGGAAGCATCTAATGAATAAAATTGCAGCCGTCTTATTTGGAGTTGGCGTAATTCTTGTCGCCCTAAGCTTAACCTATGCGCGCTCCAACGCACTACAGTTAGTTGGCATCATTATTGGAGGGGCAGGCATACTCTTTAGTAAATTATTTAGGGGGTAATATATGCCCGAGAAGAAACGACCAAGAGCCAGGCGGCGGGAACGGAGGGCGGTACCCGTTGGCAAAGCTTATGTCCAGTCCACTTTTAATAATACAGTGGTGACGATTACCGACCCAGAAGGTAATGTCATTTCCTGGGGTAGCTCAGGGACAGCGGGGTTTAAGGGCTCCCGTAAGGGCACCCCTTATGCCGCCCAGATGGCTGCCCGTGACGCCGTCAAGAAAGCCCAGATGCTCGGTTTAAAGCAGGTAGAGGTCTTCGTCAAGGGTCCGGGCAGCGGACGAGAGGCGGCAATTCGCTCGTTGCAGAGTTCTGGGCTTTATATTACCAGCATCAGAGACGCCACGCCAATCCCACATAACGGTTGCCGCCCGCCCAAGAAGAGACGAGTGTAAAGAGAGAGGAAATGGCAAGATATATTGAAGCAGTCTGCCGAGTCTGCCGTCGCAGTGGCGAAAAGCTCTTTCTCAAAGGCGCGAAATGCTACACCAAGTGCACTTTTGAGAAGCGCTCCAATCCGCCGGGACAGACAGTTAGCCGCCGCCGCCCGAAACTTTCCGACCGCGGTTTACAATTGCGGGAAAAACAGAAAGCCCGCTATACCTATGGTCTTCTGGAAAGGCAGTTCCGCAAATTCTTCAATCAGGCGGAAAGACGGGCGGGCGTTACCGGCGATAATCTCGTTGTCCTCCTAGAGAGGCGGCTGGACAACATTATTTATCGGTTGGGTTTTGCTGATTCCCGCGCTCAGGCTCGCCAGCTAGTGCGGCACGGGCATATTCTCCTGAACGGACGCAAGACGAACATTCCATCCTACCTGGTCAAAGAGAGCGACAAAATCGCCTGGCGCGATGGCAGTAAGAACAGCGAATATTTTAAGACTCTGGTCAAGAGTATTGAGTCCAAGACCATTCCTAGCTGGCTGAGTCTGGACAGGCAAAATCTGACCGGGCAGGTGGTGTCCTTACCAACGCCAGAGGACATCCAGCCCATATTTGATGCTACCGCTATCGTTGAGTACTACTCACGATAATGAATTAAGGAGGTAAACTTTTTGTCTCTTCTGGCAGTTCCCAAAATTGAGATTGTTGACAGCACCGAAAACTTCGGGCGCTTCAAGGTTGAGCCGCTGGAGAAAGGGTTTGGCGTAACTCTGGGCAATTCCCTGCGCCGCATCCTGCTCAGCTATCTTCCCGGTGCGACAGTAACCCGCGTCAGAATTGACGGCATTCTGCATGAATTCACTGTCATCCCCAACGCCAAGGAAGATGTTACCGAATTCTTGCTCAATGTTAAGGCATTAAGATTAAAGTCGTTGACCAACCGCCCGGGCAAATTAGTTCTGGAGGCACAGGGTGAGGGCAAAGTCTGTGCTGCCGATATCAAACCGTCTGCCGATTTTGAAATTGCCAATCCCGAGCTGTGCCTAGTGACTCTCAACACCCCCGATGCTAAGTTCTACGTTGAGTTTGACGTGGAACTGGGTCAAGGCTACCGCCTGGCAGAGTCCAGTGACAATATGCCCGCGGGCACCATCCCGGTAGACGCTGTTTTCACCCCCATCCGCAAGGTAAACTTCACCACTGAGCCAGTTCATGTCGGGCGGGAGGTCAGTAAGGAGCGATTATTCATTGATGTCTGGACAGACGGTACGATAAACCCGGCGGATGCGGTCAGTCAGGCGGCGAGTATTTTGATTGAACAGCTCACCCCCTTCGCTGAGTATGTCAGAGTCTCGGCAGCAAAGGCGGAAGAAGAGCTCATCCGCGCGGCAATACCTGACGAGAAGTATAATATGCCGGTGGAACAGTTAGACCTCTCGGTGCGCACGATGAACTGCCTGCGCCGTAGCGGCATTACCACCGTCGGTGAGCTGGTCAGCAAGAAGCCCAAAGAGTTACTCAAACTACGGAACTTCGGGCAGAAATCATTCCAGGAGATTGAAGGAAAGCTGGCGCAACTCGGTTTATCCCTGGCTCCAGATGACGAAGTAAAAGAGCCCAAGAAGAGCAAAGCGAAAGCGGAGAAAGCCACCACTGAAGAAGCCGTTGCGGAAGAAGAAAGGGCAGAATAAAGAGATACTTGCATGAGACATAGTGTTGCCGGCCGAAAAATAGGGTCTAAAGGTCACCGTCGTGCTTTATATCGCAGTCTGGTGACTGACCTTCTCAAACACGAGAAAATCATTACCACGGAAGCTAAAGCCAAGGAAGTGCGCAGCCTAGCTGAGGAAATGATTACCCTAGGCAAGAAGGGTGGGCTTCATTCCTTCCGGCAGGCGCTGACCTTCATCATTGAAGAGGACATTGTCAAGAAGGTCTTTGCTGAGCTTGCCCCCCGCTACGCCCAGCGCCCCGGCGGTTATACTCGCATCGTTAAACTGGGACCAAGGCTGGGTGATGGCGCACCGATGGCCCAGCTCTCGCTTGTAGAATAGCGATAGCGTGACAGAACTGACTAAGATTGTACTGATTTTAGAATATGACGGGACAAATTATTATGGCTTCCAGTTGCAGGCTAATCAGCCCACCCTTCAAGCGGAACTGGAGAAAGCAATCTGGAAGCTGACGGGAGAAAGGAGACGGGTTATATCAGCCAGCCGTACTGACGCTGGAGTCCACGCCAAAGGGCAGGTGGTCAGCTTTAGAACGGCGTCAATTCTCCGAACCGAGAATTTTGTGAAAGGACTGAACTTTTACCTGCCAGGCGATATCTCCGTCAGGGCAGCATTCAGGGTAAGCGAAGCTTTTAACGTAAGGCGCGATGCGGTCAGTCGGGAATACTACTACTATATTCTGAATCGCCCGACCCGCTCAGCAATCCAAGGCTTCGCTTATCTGGTGAGTGGGAAGCTGAACATTGACCTGATGAACCAAGCGGCACAAGCTCTGGTCGGCAAGCACGACTTCACCTCCTTTGTGACCAGCCTGAAGCCGAGTATAAAAAATACCGTGAGGGAAGTGTATCAAGTTGAATTTAAGCGGGACGGCGACCTAATAACTTTTAGTATGGTAGCCGACTCGTTTTTGCCCCATCAGGTGCGCAATACGGTTGGAGCTTTACTCAAGGTGGGAACAGGCAAAATGACCGCTGATGAATTTAAGAAAGTGCTTGAAGCGAAAAAACCGGGATTCGCTGGACCAACGATGCCGGCTTGCGGGCTGTGCTTGATGCGGGTAAATTACCCCAGTCCCCTGGAGGAAATATGCAACTGAAAACCTACGCCACCAAGAAAAAAGACGTTAAGCGAGAGTGGCACGTCATCAATGCCGAGGGTCAGACTCTAGGCAGACTCGCCTCCCAAGTCGCCAAGTTGATTATGGGCAAAAACAAGCCCAGCTGGAGTCCCAATGAGGACTGTGGCGACTACGTCATCGTCTACAATGCGACTAAAGTCCGCGTTACAGGTAACAAAGTTAAAGAAAAAGTCTATTACCATCATTCCCAGTATCCGCGGGGCTTCAAGCACATTACGCTAGAAGAGATGATGAAGACTTTCCCCACCCGTGCCGTGGAGTTTGCCATCAATGGGATGTTGCCCCACACGCGTCTGGGTGATATGATGAGAAAGAGACTAAGAGTGTATGCCGGGGCTGATTTTCCCAAGCCGCCGAGAGCAAAGACTGGCAAGAGTTAAATAAGGAAGGGAGTTATTCTTGGCAAAGCAAACTTATTTTGCCGGAACGGGACGCCGCAAGACAGCCGTGGCTCAGGTAAGGCTGATGCCAGGCAATGGCGCTATTATTGTTAATGGGCTGCCCTATGAGGAAATCTTCTCCAGCTACGAGTACCAGCGCACCATTTTGAAGCCGCTCATCGCCACTGAGAGCCTCGGTAAGTACAATGTGATGGCGAAGGTCGCGGGCGGCGGTGTTTCTGGGCAGAGCGGTGCTTTATCTCACGGTATTGCCCGCGCCCTGCTCAAGGCAGATGAAACCCTTAAGCCCATACTGCG
>CAZCEF010000053.1:0-1739 GCA_964497695.1 uncultured Dehalococcoidaceae bacterium
CCCTGAAGGGAGCCCAAAGCGAAGGTGCTGAGACTGAGAAGATTATCGTTGATAAGCTCAATATCGCCCCCTGCAAGGAATACTATGGCTGTTATCGGGATGGCAATTGCGTCATCAGAGACGATATGGACAATATTTACCCCAAACTCCTTGAAGCCGATGGGCTAATCATCGCCTCACCGATGTTCTTTTATGGCATCTCGGCTCAGCTTAAAGCCCTCATTGACCGCTGTCAGGCACTCTGGGCAAGACGCTATATTCTCCACACTCTACCGGAAAAAGCCAGGAAAGGCGTATTTATCGCCGTCGGGGCAACCCGAGGCAAGCGACTTTTTGATGGCTCAATATTGACCATTAAGTACTTTTTCCAGGCGATGGGCGTTGAATATGTCGGTGAGCTTCTGGTTCGTGGTATTGACAAGAAGGGAGAGATAAAAAAGCACCCCACCGCCCTTCCCGATGCCTTTACGCTGGGCAAGACGCTGGCGCAAAAGGTCCGGGAGGCAAAAGGTTAGGTTGACTTGAGGAATTTACCCTGCTATGATTTTAGCCAGTATGAAGTGAAGTCAACCGGACTTTAGTTAATCTTCTACCTCGCCTGATTTCCCAATCATTACGCGATAATTACTTACAGGGATAAGTTTTTCTTTGAAAGGTGGCTACTAAATGCTGGTAGTAACCTGTGTCAAACAGGTACCCGATACCACCCAGGTCAGAATTGACCCGGCTACTGGCACTCTGATTCGTGAGGGTGTGCCTTTTATCCTGAACCCCTATGATACTCATGCTTTGGAAGAAGGTCTTCGGCTCAAGGACAGGTACGGCTTTCGGGTGGTAGTTATTTCTATGGGTCCGCCGAGCACTGAGGTAACCCTGAGGAAGTGCTTGGCACTGGGGGCAGATGAAACCGTCTTGCTCAGCGACCGCGCTTTTGGCGGGGCGGATACTCTAGCCACCAGTCTCGTTCTTTCTGAGGCAATCAAACGGCTCAATCAGAAGGAAGAGGTAATCCTGGTGCTGTGCGGTCGGCAGACCATTGACGGGGATACCGGACAGGTTGGCCCCGGCGTTGCCACCCGTCTGGGTTACTCACAGCTGACCCTTATTGACCATATTGATAAAGTTGACCTGCCAAATAGGCAGATTGTAGTCCGGCGTAAGTTGAGAGGTCGGCACGAGGTTGTTTCAGCTCCCCTGCCGGCGGCGATTTCCGTGCTCCGGGAGATTAACCGCCTGCGCTATCCCAAAGTGCCGATGCGGCTGGCGGCGGAGGAAGCCAAAATAACCCTGTGGGACAACAAAGTGATGCAACTGGACGAAGCCAAAGTCGGGCTGAAAGGTTCGGCGACTCAGGTGCGCAAAATATTTTCACCCGAGCGAGCCAAAGGCGAAATACTTGGTGATGGTCTCAGCCGACCTGTGGAAGCAGTTAATCTATTATTAGGCAAACTAGTTGAGAAGGATATTTTAGCCCTTTAGAAAGAACTTGTTATGGCTGAAGAACAGCAATTCAGAAGACCTCGCGGCGTTGCCAGACTCATTCCGGGCAAATGCATTGCCTGTGGGGCTCGCTGCCAGATTTCCTGTCCCAAAGAAGCCGTAGAAATGAATGAGAAAGGTGAGCCAGTGATTAATCTGGAAAAGTGTAGCGGCTGTCGCCGATGCATCAAAGTCTGTCCCGCCTCAGCACTGGAAATTTACTATACTCCGGAAGAGCAAAAGATTCTGGCAGAAATCGC
>CAZCEF010000053.1:1839-5614 GCA_964497695.1 uncultured Dehalococcoidaceae bacterium
TACGGTGCCCAGAAAGCCTATCTGATTGACGCGCCGGCTTTCTATCACTATCGCACTGAGCCGTATTCCCAAGCCCTCTGCTACCTGGTGGAGAAATATAAGCCGGAAATTATGCTGGTGGGTGCCACCGGACTGGGGCGAGACTTAGCGGGGGCGGTGGCAACCAAGCTCCAGACCGGACTCACCGCGGACTGCACTGGGCTGGATGTTGATGATAAGGGTAATCTGCTCCAGACTCGTCCTGCCTTCGGGGGTAATATTATGGCAGTTATCCTGACTGAGCGAACCCGACCCCAGATGGCTACGGTGCGACCTCATGTGATGCCCCTGCCGGAAAAAAGACCCGCCCGCAATGGCATAATTATCCGCGAGTCGCTGCCAGTGAAAGAAGAGGATATTGCCACCAAAATCTTGGAGATAATTGAGGAGCGCAAAGGCGAGGAGTATGTGGACATCACTGCCGCTGAGGTAATTGTCTCCGGCGGACGCGGCATGTGTTCCAAAGACAATTTCAGGTTCTTGCAGGAGCTGGCGAATGAGCTGGATGGGGTGGTTGGCTGTTCCCGTGGGGCGGTAGAGGCGGGGTGGATGCCGGCAGAAAGGCAGGTGGGACAAACTGGCAAGACCGTCCGGCCAAAGATTTATATCGCCTGTGGTATCAGCGGGGCGATTCAGCACCTTGTCGGCATGCAGGAATCAGACATTATCATTGCGATTAACCGGGACAAGCAGGCGCCGATTTTTGAAGTGGCGACTTATGGGATTGTCGGTGATGTTCTGCAGGTCGTCCCGGCACTGACCAGACGTATCAAAGAGTTGCGCACTAGGAGAGCCGGTTAAGGGAGTGAAGTGTGTCAGATAATGTCGCCATATATGCCGTAATCTTTGTAGTTGCCATAACGCTCTTCTTCTGGACGATTTACCGGCGCTTTGGGCTTTTGTTGCTGGGGCGACCCGAGAACCGCTTTGATAATTTGGGTCGGCGGTTCTGGAACATGCTTGTTTACGCTTTTGGTCAGCGTAAGGTGGTTAGCAAGCCCTTCGGCATTAATCACTTTGTCCTTTTCTGGTGTTTTATGATTCTGCTCGCCGCTAATACCGCGTTCCTCTTCAGCGGACTTTTCCCGGACTACATTAACTTTTCTAAATTACCGACTGGGCTCTATTTTGCGCTGGCTTTCCTTTTTGATATTATCTCGGCGCTAGCCCTGGCGGCGGTAATTGCTGCCCTCGTCCGCCGTGCTTTCTTTGCCCCACCCCACATCGGCGGGCTGAGCCGTGATGCGGTAACCATTCTGGTTGCGGTGGCGGTGCTGATGATTGCCTATTTTGGACTTCACGGTAGCGAAATCGCCCAGGGGAAAGAAGCCGCCGCCCGCTTCATGCCAGTATCAAGCCTGGCGGCAATGTTTCTCTCCGGAGCTTCAGCCAGTGTGACCAGTTTCTTCTGGTGGGTGCATGCCATAGTCTTGCTCGCCTTTCTGAACTATCTGCCCTACAGCAAGCATATGCACATTCTGACCGCAATTCCGAACTGCTTCTTCCGTCGTCTGGGAAAAGCAAATACCCAGCCACGCGAAGAGTTCAAGAAGGGGAATTTGTATGGGGTGGGCAGGGTTGACCAGTTTACTTGGAAGGGACTGTTTGATGCCTATGCCTGTACTGAATGTGGACGATGTTCTGATGCCTGCCCGGCGACCTTCACCGGTAAACCACTTGACCCACAAAAAGTTGTCCACGATATAAAAGCTAATCTGCTAAAGAATGGTCCGCTAATCAAGAGGAAGAAGGCGCCGGGGCTGTCTCTAATCGGTCTAGCGCAGAAGGGCAGCATTGAGGACGAGGTCATCTGGGAGTGTACCACCTGCTACGCCTGTGTGGAAGTGTGTCCCGTGTTTATTGAGCAGTTCCCCCGAATTATTGATATGCGCCGCAACCTGGTGGAAATAGAAGCGCGCTTTCCGGAGCAACTTTTAACCTTCTTTGAGAATATGGAACAGCGTTACAACCCCTACGGTATGGCTGCTGCCGAACGGACCAAGTGGGCGACCGAGATTGAGGTCAAGCCTTTTGAAGCTGGGAAGACGGAATATCTGTTCTGGGTGGGGTGCGTCGGTGCCTTCAATGCACGGAATCGGGTTATCACCGGGGCGATAGCTAAGATTTTGAATACGGCGGGAGTCTCCTGGGGGACTCTGGGGAGAGAGGAAAAGTGCTGCGGGGATAGCCTGCGTCGGTTAGGCAATGAATATGTCTTTGACCGCTTTGCTAAGGATAATATCCAGCTTTTTGAAGCCAAGGGTGTGAAGAAAGTCATTACTGAGTGTCCTCACTGCTGTAATGTTTTTAAGAACGACTACCTCCAGTACGGCGTGGAGCTGGAAGTCTATCACCATACTGTTTTCATTGATAAGCTGCTGAAAGAGGGGAAACTAAAGCTCAGCACTACGAAGGATTGGGGCAAAGTGCTCTTCCATGACTCCTGCTATCTGGGTCGCTACAACGATATTTATGACCAGCCGCGGTGGGTGGTGGCTCAGGCGACTGGTCAGCAGCCAACTGAAATGAAGCGCCATCACAACCAGTCCTTCTGCTGTGGGGGTGGTGGGGGGAGAATGTGGATGGAGGAGATCATCGGCAAGCGCATCAATACCGCCCGCGTTGAGGAAGCGCTGAGTAAAGACCCCCAAACGATTTGTGTCTGCTGTCCCTACTGCATGACCATGTTTGAGGATGGTCTTAAAGATAGGAATCTGGAAGAGAAAGTCCGGGTGTTTGACGTGGCAGAAATTGTCGCTTGGTCGCTGAAGTAGCTCAGGACTTTTTCTCGCCCCTCACCCCGATGGTTATCTCATTAAAGGGAATATCTTTACCGCTCGCTTGGATTGCCTGCTTCGCCATATGCACTAGCCCGAAACAGCAGGGCACTTCCATGTGCACCACCGTCAGGCTCTTGGGTTCAGCCATCTTCAGAATATCCGTCAATTTAGCCAGATGAGCTTCGTGGTTGTCCAGCTTGGGGCAGGCAATGAGGAGAGCATGCTCCTGCAAAAAGTCTTGGTGGAAGGTGGCGTAGGCAAAGGGAACACAATCGGCTGCCAGTAGCAGGTCAGCGCCTTTGAGGAAAGGGGCAAAGGGCGGTACCAGCCTTAACTGTATGGGCCAGTGAGCCAGCATAGATTTGAGAACAACCGTGCTAGGCGATGGGGTAACTTCGGCTCGGGCAAACTGGGCGATGGTAGCCGAAGGGCAAGCGCAGAGGCTTTCTGGCTCAGGATGCAGGTGGCGCTCAACTGCTTCTTCGCTGAATTCCTCAGCTTCACGTTCCTCAATGGTAATTGCGCCCTGCGGGCATTCACCGAGGCAAGCGCCCAGTCCATCGCAGTACTGCTCGCTGATAAGCTTTGCCTTGCCGTTGATGATTTGGAGAGCGCCTTCGGCACAGGCTAAAGCACACTCACCACAGCCATTGCATTTTTCCTCATCAATTTTGACAATTTTTCTCATTATTTTAGTTGTCATCGGCTTTCTCCTTCTCGGCAAACAGGCTGGCTCTATCTTCCTGAAGCGCTTTCCAACGCTCCTCCCCGAGGCACTGCCGTGCCGCCGCGCACCACTCAATGCAGGAGGGGAGGCTCTCACGGTAAACGGGTTTGCCGCACTTGGGACACCTCACCTTGAGTTCGTCAGAAAAGATTTCTACTTCAGCACCGCAGTTAGGGCACTTATAAAGTGAGACGCGTAAATTTCTCAAGTCCTGACCGGGACAGCGACT
>CAZCEF010000053.1:5714-7910 GCA_964497695.1 uncultured Dehalococcoidaceae bacterium
CGGACGGTGCGGATAATGCCCCTCTCTTTAAGCTGGGTAGTGAGGCGGATAGCTGTCTCGGTGGTTGTCCCCGCCATATCGGCAATCTCCTGTCGGGTGAAGGGAAGGGTGAGTCCAAGTTTTGCGGAAAGCATCAGCAGAATGTGGGCAAGGCGCTGTTCTACCCGCTCCCCCGCCAGGTCTTTAAGGCGGTTTGCCGCATCGCGGAGGCGCCCGCCTAAAACATTAATAATGTTCAGGGCAACCTGAGGGCGGGTAGCGAGAAAGGTAAGGAATTCATCCCGCCTGATTCCCACCACTTTCACCTCGGAAACTGCTTGGGCAGAAGCGGGGTAGGGCTTATTTTCAAAAACCGCCACCTCGCCAAACATCTCGCCGGGACCGAAAAAGGCAATAATGAATTCTTTACCCGTTGAGGAATGCTTGACAATTTTTACTCTCCCCAAAACCACGACATAGAAATAGTCGGGTAAGTCCCCCTCCCAGAAAATGGCGGCATTTGCCTGGAAGCTCCGTTCCAAGGCAACCTGTGAGAGCGCCTCCAGTTCGTTTTTACTCAAGCTGGAGAAGATTAAGGACTGCTTCAAGACTTCCGCCCGCCCTGCTTGTGCCATAGCTACCTTCCTTCTGGCTATTTGACCACGGCTTTCCGACCGCAAATTTCGTGGCTCCAATACCACTTCTGCACCGCTTCAAAAACCTCATCAATGGTATCGCAGAGTCTAAGTAAAGTCAGGTCTTCCTCCGAAATATAGCCCCTCGCCAGAGCGAAGTCCTTCATCCACTCAAGGAAGCCCTTCCAGTAACTGCCGTCAAAGAGTATTACCGGGAAGGGTTTGATTTTGCGCGTCTGGATTAGATTCAGCACCTCAGTCAGTTCATCCAGTGTCCCCAGACCGCCAGGGAGCACAATGAAAGCGGTAGCATACTTGACCAGCATTACTTTTCGGATGTAGAAATGGTTGAAGCTCAGGGTGATGTTAGAGTAGGGATTGGGGGGCTGCAAATCCGGCAGTTCAATATTGAGCCCCACCGATTTGACTCCTGCCTCTGTCGCGCCTTTATTTGCTGCCTCCATCAACCCCGGTCCACCGCCGGTGATAATATTAAAGCCCAGTTCCCCGAGGCGGCGGGCAATCTGCATGGCTTGCTGGTATTCTTCCCGGTCCGGTTTTACCCGTGCTGAGCCGTAAATAGTGACGGCAGGCTCAATTCCGGCAAGCTTATCAAAACCCTCCACCATCTCGCCTATGATGCGGAACATGCGCCAGGACTCTTCTTTTGCCAGTTCATTAATCTCATAGCCGCGCTGCATATCTACCTCCTGTTGGCTGACTACTATCTTCTATTATTAAAGGTGGACTTAAGAAAATTGGCAATTTTCCGGCTGATAGCGGGATACCACAACCAGATAGTGCTGTGGGTGGCGGGGTACCAGACGATTTCCGGTCTGCCGCTTGCCTCCCAGAAGTCAAGGGTAGCCTCTCGGGGAATATATTCGTCCCAGAAGGAGTTTATCATCAGCAGAGGGCGCCCCTTTAGATTGTGGGCGAAGGTCAGAGGGTCGGTCAGAAAACTCTTCTTAGGCGGGACGACGTTCTCAACCCCCTTTTCGGAAACCTCGGCAAGATACTGTCTAAAACTGTTCTGGGCATTATTATATTCAATGTCGTTGTAGGTTTTTCGCATCGTATTCTTGCGGGACAATTTAGCAATCTTTTCCCCATTGCCACCGCTGATGATGAAAATGCCCGAACAAATGCGTTCATCAACCCCCATCGCAATTGCGGTAATGAACCCGCCGAAACTGATACCGAGAGCCGCCACCTGCTCTCCGTTTATCTCGGGGCGGCAATTTGCCCAGTCAATGACTTGTCGTACATCAGTTACGGAAATCTGGTAGCCCTCGTACCATTCCTCCGGGGTGAGCTGACGGAGGCGGCTTTTGACCGTTTCCGGCACGCGGCTGGAGTGGAAAATGGAGTATAGGACAAAGCAGGCATATCCTTGTTTCACCAGACTGCGTGCCAGAAGTTTGCAGGGTATTAAAATCTGGTCGCCGAAACCGTGAAGCAAAATAACCAGCGGGGAGTTATTCGCCTTTAATGTCTGGTAATACTCGCCCCTGACCATTCTGTGTTCCGGGTAGCGGGTGGCGCGGGTAGAGGGGAAGTCCACCGCATAGCATGCCCAGTC
>CAZCEF010000054.1:0-7869 GCA_964497695.1 uncultured Dehalococcoidaceae bacterium
AAAAAGGGCAAGATTCAGGAAGCTAATCAGGGCGCGCAGACCTTCCTGAAGCCGTGGCGGTAACTTCGTTGTAAAGGCTTCAATTTGAATGTGCCCGCGGATCACCAGGGTGTGGGCAGTGGCGAAGGCAACCAGCATGATGCTGAGATAACCGACTATCTCAATGGCACCTGGCACTGGCGATTTGATAAGTTTGACGCCGAGGATATCGGCTACCACGATCCCCAGTATCCCCAGCGCGGCGGCACCGGCTACCCAGTTGAACCACTTGCTGAGCAAATGGCTGTATTTCTCAAATTGAGTCAGTCTGTCATTCATGTCGGGAGTATCGGCAGTGGAAGTCCCCTGGCGACGGACGCTTACTTCTTTTCGGCGGCGAGCGGCTCAAGTTCCTTCTTCACCCAGTCCACACTCTGGGCGGTGGAAGGCGACTTGCCTTTCCAGTGGCTGACACGCTCCTTAAGGTATTTTTCGTAATCGGCGGCGGGCAGACCCTGTGCCGATTTATCTTTAAGGTAGCCGTTGATGAGCGGTTCTACTGCCGTGGCTACCCAGCGTGCCATCTCCGGCTTGGGCAGTTCAATCAATTCTCTGCCCTCAAAAGTCTTGAAGTACTTCATTGCCTCCTCGTCGTAGTAGTCCCAGACCATGCCGTGTTTCTCAATCCATTCCTGGCTAACTTCCATTATCGCCTTCTGGACACTTGCTGGCAGGCTGTTCCATTTGTTCTTATTTATAACGACGAACATGGCTGTCGTGTTGCCTACGTCATAACATCCAGTAACGTACTTCACCACCTCCGCCTGCTTCCACCCTTTGAGCACCTCGCGCGGGGTATAACTACCGTCTACGACGTTCTTTGCCATAAGTTCATAGGCTTCACCCTGGGCGGCGCCGTAGCCACGGGCGCCCAGTGCTTCCACTATTTTGGCACCCACCCCGGTGGACCGAATGACCAAGCCCTTGAGGTCTTCTAGCTGGCGGACTGGCTTCTTGGTGGTGAAAATAACTCCCGGACCATGGGCGTGAAAATAAAGCACCTGGACATCATTGAACTCGGCGGGCTTGAACTTCTGGTAAAAATCGTTGGCTACCTTGGTCGCCACCCACCCGTTAGGATAGCCGTGTGGCATATCAATCAGTTCGGAAGCCGGGAATCGCCCCACCGTATACGCCAGTGCCGACATACCAAGGTCAGAGATGCCCTGCACCACGCCATCATAGATTTTAGCCGCCGGGGTTAATGAGCCACCCGGGTAGTAGGTGATCTTGACCTGATTATTGGTGCGCTTCTCAACCTCTTTAATCCACTGTTCGGCGAGAATGGAATGCAAGTGGGTCGGTGGGAAAAAGTTGCTGTAAGTCAGCTCCACAGGCTTGGCTAGCGGCTGAGGACCAGCACAGCCGCTAGAAAAAGGAAGAATCAGAAGTACTGTAATCACGAGTGCACTCGCGATTATTTTCGCTGTTGTCGTCATCCGTAACATGCGTCTCCTCCTCTGCCATGATTTTGGTGAATTCAATGTAACATAAAGTAAAGCCATTGTCCAGTCTAATAAAGCAACTAGTGGTGTTCTGTCGGTAATGGCTGGAGATTTACAGGCAGATGTCAGCAAAGAAAGACCGTTTAGAACGTGAGCCGTGCAGGACTCGAACCTGCAACCGGGTGATTAAGAGTCACCTGCTCTACCAGTTGAGCTAACGGCCCGCAAATACCATTGTAACGATTTGCCGGTGAGCGTGTCAAACCATCCCCATCTCCAAAATATGCTACAATAGTTGAACAACTCCAGAGGAGGTAATGACATGAACTATAAGAAGCTGGGCCGGACTGGTCTCAAGGTCTCCGAAATTTGTCTCGGCACGATGACTTTCGGCGAACAGGTTAATGAAGCCGACGCAATAAAAATAATCAAAAGCGCTATTGCCGACGGCATTAATTTTATTGATACCGCTGATTCATACGTTGATGGGCGGACCGAAGAGATTATCGGTAAGGCGCTGAAGAGCGAGCGCAATGCGGTGGTGCTGGCAACAAAAGTCGGCGCCTGGCAATCGGGACCGGGGATTAATGATGCCGGGCTATCGCGGAAGCATATCATGCGTGAGGTTGAGGACAGCCTGCGCCGACTGGAGACTGACTACATTGACCTCTATTACGCCCACAAACCGGACTACTCAACGCCGATGGAGGAGACATTGCGTGCCTATGATGACCTGGTCCATCAAGGGAAAGTGCGCTATATCGCCTGCTCCAACTACCGTGCATTTCAACTTTGTGAAGCGTTGTGGCTGAGCGATGTGCTCAATCTGGCAAGATTTGACTGTATTCAAACGCCATACAATCTGCTCACCCGCGATATTGAATATGAATTACTGCCCCTCTGTGCCAGCCAGGGAGTCGGCGTAACGATATACAATCCGCTGGCAGGCGGGCTACTGACGGGCAAACATGACCCCTCCCGACCACCCCAGGCAGGCACGCGGTTTACCTCCAAACGTCTTGGCGATATGTATACCGGTCGCTACTGGACGGAGAAAAACTTTGAGGCGGTCGCCCAGCTTAAGAAGGTTGCCACAGAGCATAACCACAGCCTGACGCAGTTCTCCTTAGCCTGGATACTGAATAATGCCACGGTAACCTCGGTTATCTGCGGCGTAACGTCGCTGGAGCAACTGAAGGGTAACCTGGGAGCTACCGAGGTCAAACTGTCCAGTAAAGAACTGACCACCGGCGACGAAGTCTGGCAGAAGCTCGTGCCGACCCGCTTTCTCTATGGGCGCTAATTAACCGGAGGCGAGCTTACCGGCGGTCGCCCAGTTGTGCTTCGGGTTGTCCTTGAAAATGATATGTGTTTTCTCGGGGTCAACGCCAATTTTTTTGAAGGTCTCCGTGATGCCTTCGGCGAGCACCTTTTTCTGCTCTACGGTGCGTCCTTCCCACATTTCCACGATGACTATGGGCATCTTGTCCTCCCTTCGTTGAATTACTTTTTAAAGGTGCGTATCATTTCATACTGGACACGCCACAACATCTCAAAAGGTCTTGGTTTCCAGGTTTCGCTCATTTCCTGGCGGCCAGCGGCAAGTTCGGGACTTTTCTCATAAGCTTCAAAGTCCTTTTTGCTGTCAAATTCATATATCGTCACATATGTGGGGTAGTCCTTGGGCTCAAAGGCTGCCTTGTAGCGCGTGGCTTTTTTGAGAAGTTTGGACTTCATTAGCATCGGAATGTGGACTTCATCATACCACTTGTTGAACTTGGCGTCATCATCAGGATGACAGCGGGTACCAACGATATTGATTACCGGATTTGCCATATTTCCCTCCTTTGTCGCTTTATCGTACCCCTCATGTCTGATTTGATAAACTATCCCTCAGCCTTTGCATAGAAGTTAGATAGCTGAGGGAAGTCATTGAAAACAAAGAGTTTCGGCTTTTATTTGTAGCCCTTTTTGAATTTGTCCAGCAAGCCCTTTAGCTGCATCTGCTTTTCCACTTCCTCAGCAGTCATCGCCTCGCAGGACTTAAGAGCATTATTCTCCAGTGCAATATTAAAGAATTGGCGACATTTCCAGCAGCGGTAGAGCCCTTTATAGTTCGGGTCAAGCAGAGATAACTGACCTACGGCGTTGCACTTGGGGCAAGTAATGTTGACAAAAGCCATTAAAGGTCTCTCCTTTGAATTTTTTCTTTCTTAAGATAGTAATGTTAGCGGTGGGATTTGTCAATGTGGGGAGGGGGGTGAGGTGCTCCGCCTGACAAGGAGACAGATATTCCTTGAAAACACCTTTATCGGGAAACGGTAGCCACTCTCCGGGAAAGACTTAAGCACTTCCAGCCCCGCTTCCTTTACTAAGTTTTCCAGTTCAGCATAAGTAAAGAGGTAATAATAACGGTAAAGGGTTTGGTCTTTCGTTTTCCAGGGCACCATCACCTCTTTACCCTTAAACCAGAACCTCGGCTGACAGCGGTTCCACACCGTGATAAAGGCTTCCCCACCGGGCTTCAAGACCCGCTTTAATTCCTGGAAGGCTTTCAGTCTTTTGTCCTCGCCTTTTATGTGGTGATATGTAGCGACTGATATTGCCCAATCAAACCTTTCGTCGGAGAAGGGAAGATAGCGCATATTGGCTTGTGCCAGATTAACCTTGAAATCAAATTTTTGGGCATACTTTGGCGCCAGCTTCAGCATTTCGGTGGAGAAGTCCACGCCATACAACTCAAAATTGTCTTTGAAGGGGAGGAAGTCAGGACCGTGGGCACAGCCGATATTGAGTAGCTTGCCACGTTGCCACCGTCTTGCCAGCTCTTCAAGCTCGGTGCGGAAGATGGTGTGATGGCGGAAGCCATACCAGCTTGGAGCTATTTCATCAAATATATTTTTGGCGTTTTTGTTGATTGACTTCACCCCCTTGAACGCCCCATTTTCCATTTGTTGACATAAGCTCAATTTGCTAAACTGAGGGTAGTTACCTTAATACTAAGGGCAAGATGAAGAAATTTGCAAGAACAATATCGGGCGTCACCCCGGTGGCGGTGATGTCCAAGCCGATGGGTTGTCCGGGACGGTGTGTTTATTGCCCGACCTATTCCGCCACGCCTCAGAGCTATACCCCAGAGTCGCCGGCAGTGCTGAGGGCAAGGAAGTGCGGTTATGATGCCAAACAGCAGGTGAAAATCAGGCTCAAAATGCTCGCTGAGATGGGGCACCCCACTGACAAAGTTGAACTTATTGTTATGGGGGGCACTTTCCTCGCGGCACCTGAGGACTATCAATACCGGTTCATCAAGGATTGCTATGACGCCCTGAATGGGAGCGAGTCTGAGGGTCTGGAAGAGGCAAAGAAGCTCAATGAGACGGTGAGCCATCGCTGTGTCGGGCTGTGCATTGAAACCCGACCCGACTTCTGCCACCAGGAGCACATAGAACGCATGCTTGAGTTCGGCACGACGCGGGTGGAAATCGGCGTTCAGATTCTAGATGACGCTATTTACCGATTGATACGCCGAGGGCACACTGTTGAGGATGTGATAAACGCCACAGCCCGGCTGCGCCGCCGCGCCTTCAAGGTGCACTACCACTGGATGCCGGGACTGCCCGGTTCTACGCCGGAGAAGGACCTGGAGTTGTCCCGGAAGCTCTTTGCCGACGACCGCCTGAAGCCTGACGGATTGAAGCTATATCCGACGATGGTTGTGGCGGGGACAGAGCTGGAGAAATGGTATCAGGAGGGTCGCTACCAGCCATATGATATGGAAACTATGGTCAACCTCTTGGTGGACATCAAATCAGTTGTCCCTAAGTATGTCAGAATTTCAAGGGTCCTGCGTGATATCCCGCCCAAGTTCATCACCGCCGGGTGCAAGGAGTCGCTGCGGGGTATGGTCAAAGAGCGGATGAAGGAGAGAGCGCTGGAGTGCCAGTGTATCCGGTGTCGGGAGTTCGGGCACCGGGCGCAGGAGGGGTGGGAAATTGGCGAGCCTCACCTCACGAGGCTGGACTACGAGGCTTCCGGGGGCAGGGAAATTTTCCTGTCTTTTGAGGATGATAAGGAGACGCTCTTTGGTTTGCTGCGACTGCGAATTCAGGATGAGCCGATTCCAGTCCTCGGGGCAGAGTTTCACGGTGCCTTAATCAGAGAGCTACACGTTTTTGGTCCTGAGGTCGCGCTCAGCGAACGGAAACCAGAAGCCGCCCAGCACCGGGGTTTCGGTAAAGCCCTTCTCCGTGAAGCGGAACGGATTGCTCGTCGGGAGTTCAAGGCGAAAGCGATAATTGTGTTGAGCGGGGTTGGCGCCAGGGATTACTATCGCGAGTTTGGTTATAGTTTGCTCGGTGATTATATGTTTAAGAAGCTCGCTTAGACCTTTTGCCCTTTTCTATTTGCTTCAACTGTGCGTCCCCGATGCCAAAATGGTGTGCAATTTCATGTCGCACGACCCGCTGAATCTCGGCTTTGACCTCATCGTCAGTGTGGCATTTAGCTTCAATGGGCTTCTGGAAGATGGTTATTTTATCGGGCGGCACAAGTCCGTAATGGCTCGTCCGCTGGGTGCGCGGCACCCCCTCGTAGAGACCGAGTAATGTTTCGCGTCGCCTCAGTCCCGCCTCTCTCAACTGGGCACGACTCGGCTCATCCTCTACGACAACATCAATATTCTCCAGCTTGGCACGGAATTCCTCAGGCAGGCTCCCGACGGCTTCCGCTACCAGTTCCTCAAATCTTTCTTTATCCATAGCTGTCCAGTTGCGCCAGTTCAAATTTCATGCCGTCGTGGGCGGCACGCACCGTTACGCCGGTCTCTTGGGTAAGCCTTTCGGCGATTTCCCACGGTCTCGCTTTCCAGACGTGCATCCCGTAGTGAGTCAGGATGGCGACCTTAGGTTTTAGCTCTTTAATTAGTCGCTCGGCGTCGGAGATTGACAGGTGGTCTAGCTCTGCCTTGGGCTCAGGGAGAACGACGTTCATAATTATCAGCTCGCTGCCCGCATAGCGCTGCAAACCATCAAAATAGCGGGTATCAGTAATATAGGCGAATTTGTGCCCAGCGGCGTTGAAAAGCAGACCATAAGTCTCAACCGGGTGGATGTGGCGGATGGGGGTAGAGAAGGCGACGTTACCGGTGGAATAGGACTTGCCCTCCTTCAGCACTTCAATGCCCTCAAGGTATTTTTTCAGGTAGGAGTAAATGACCGGCTCACTTTCCAGCGCGTCTGATGGCGCATAGAACCAGCCGTGGGGTCGGAAGCCGCCCTGGCTCATCGCCTCCACCATGATATTGACATCGGCGGAGTGGTCCAGGTGGCGGTGGGTAAGGATGATGGCGCTGAGCTTTTCGGCTCTGAGTTTTCTTTTGGTGGACTGGACGATACAGCCGGGGCCGGGGTCAATGAGAATTTGGGTGTCTTCCAGGTTCAGCCACATGCCGCCGGAAGCGGTGAGCTGTTTGGTCACCATAAACCGGGCACCCGCCGTGCCGAGAAAGGTGATGGAGTTATCTGGGGGAATTTGAGTGGTCATACTGGTTTAAGTATAGCGTATTATGAAAGAAGAGGGAAAATGGAGGGACTTAGCCGTGCTAAGCAAATGAGTGCGGAACACTTGGCTCCCCGAGTAGGGCTCGAACCTACAACCTAGCGGTTAACAGCCGCCCGCTCTACCGTTGAGCTATCGGGGAGTGGGGAGGGTGGCCAACAATATTATTACTTTTCCAGGGGATGAAGTCAAGCTAGTTCTGGTCGCTGAAAGACCCGTTCTACCGACTCTTTTGGCTTAAGAGCTGTCTTAGCTCTTGGTTCGGCTTGCCAGACTTTAATCTTCGCTCTCGTTTCATTGCCTCAGCCCGGTCAGAGAAGGTCTCACTGTGAACCAATTTCCAGGGGCCTCGTTTGCGTGTCCAGCCGCCTTCATCTTCTTGATGCTGGCGCAAGCGCCTTTCAAGGTCTGTAGTGAATCCGATGTAGAGCTGGCCTTCCGAATTTTGTAGGACATAAACAAAGTACATAGATTAAGTAACCTGGCTTCACCTAGTAATCTAGCGGTTAATCCTTCGGCTGAAGGACCCGCTCTACCGTTGAGCTATCGGGGAGTGAGGAAGGCGACCATCAATATTATTTATCTTTCCGGGGCGGTAGTCAAGGCTAGTTGCTCTGATTGCTGAAAGACCACATTGCCAGCAGGACCATAATTATCCCGAACACCGCCAGCATAGCGATATTATTCCAGAGTGATAGTGTGTAGCCGAGCAAGCTGATGGCGAAGGGATTCTCTGGCGCTGTCCCCAGCATTATCTCTCGTATGGGAGCAATGCCGTAGGTGGCGGGGTTAATCTTGACCAGAACGTTCATCCAGGATGGCAAGCCCT
>CAZCEF010000055.1:0-5547 GCA_964497695.1 uncultured Dehalococcoidaceae bacterium
TCCAGCTTGCGGGCAAAGCTGACTACTTCTGATGCCGTGTTCAGCGCCACCTAGAACCACCTCTGGATGACCACTTTGCTCTCGGTGAAAAAACGGATAGCGTCTCGCCCTTGCCCGTGCAGGACACCAAAGAACGATTCTTTCATGCCGCTAAAGGGGAAGAAAGCCATGGGCGCTACGATGCCAACATTGATGCCCACATTGCCCGATTCAACCCGGTACTGGAATTCACGGGCGGCTTTGCCATTTGAAGTGAAGATGGCATTACCGTTACCGTACCGACTGCTGTTAACCAGGTTTATGGCTTCATCAAGGTTAGCTGCTCTGAGCACGCTAGCGACCGGACCAAAGATTTCCTCTCGGGCGATAGTCATGCCGGGCGAAACGTCAGTAAAAATGCTCGGACCAATGAAGCAGGTGTCAGGATAGTCGCCGGCAATCTTGAGTTTCCTGCCATCAAGGATAAGTTTAGCTCCCTCGCTAAGCCCTTTCTCGATGTACTCCAAGACCCGCCTTTTGCCATCAAGGGACTGCATTGGGCCCATTTGAATTGATTCGTCCAGTCCATAACCCACCTTTATCCGCCGCGCCGCCTCAACAAACTTCTCCAGAAAATTACGGTGGAAGGTATCGTCTTTGCCCACGATGACCAGATTAGCGCCAGAAAGGCACCGCTGACCGGTATTGCCGAAGAAGGAAGTCATCAGCGCCGGAATGGTCGCGTCAACAAAGGCGTCCGGCATCACGACCATGAAATTCTTGGCGGCACCCTGAACGATGGCTCTTTTGCCCGTCTCGCCGCACTTGCGGTAAATCTCTTTGCCTATCTGGCTGGTGCCGACAAAGGTGATTCCTTTGATGTCAGGGTGCTCAAGCAAAAATGAGGCGACGTCAGCACCACCGTGGACAACATTGTATACTCCGGGTGGAAAGCCAGCTTCTTCAATCAATTCGGCAAGCTTTACCTGGCTGATTGGGTCGCGCGGCGATGGCTTGACGATAAAGGTATTGCCGGTCGCCAGAGCGAAAGGGGAGTACCATAGTGGTACCATGAAGGGGAAGTTGAAGGGGGCGATGTGCCCAAATACCCCAAGCGGCTGATAAATGACATACTCGTCAATGCCGCTGGCGATGTCTTCCAGATTGAACCCCATCATTAGCGAGGGGATGCCAGTGGCAACTTCCACCATCTCAACACCCCGCCTCGTCTCCCCCCGAGACTCATCAATCGTCTTGCCGTGCTCCATCGTCTGAATTCGGCTCAATTTCTCAAAATTTTGCTCCAGTAGCTCCTTCAATCGGAAGAGATAGCGGGCGCGAGCCAGTGGCGGTGTCCGGCGCCACTCCGGAAAAGCTTCTTTCGCCGACTTTACTGCGACAGCGACTTCCTCTCTGGTGGACATGGGGACCCGGGCGAGAGTACGCTGGGTGGCGGGATTAATTACATCCAGAGTCTGGTCAGATGCCGAGGCAACCCACTCGCCATTGATGTAGTTCTTTAAATTGAGGGTTTCTTTTATTACTTCTTCAAGAAGTGCCATTGTTTGGTAGGACCTCTATCAGAAAGTCTACTCGGCAATTTGTCGGTATTATAACATCGGAGACCAAGATGTTCAAGACAATGTACCACTTCGGTGAGTGATACGTTTGAGTAGCGTGCGATAGACGACCCGCCAGGACTGGCGCAGTCTTTCTTTTCCCTCTTGTCCCAGATTTTTCTTCCCAAACTCACTTTTGAGATAAGCCCAGGTGATGTTGCTGATGTCATCGGCTTGTGCCGGGAGAGCGGTAGCCAGCCTGGCGCAGTATTCCAGCGGCGTCAGGTGGGGGTAGGGACGTAATTTGACCAAGGAGGCAAGCCGGCACAGTCGGGCATATACTTTGGCTGGGTCATCCACATTCCCAAAGCGCTTGAGCCAGCGGTAGATGAGGACAAACAGGAGTAGCAGGGACGCTACAATACCACCTATCTTGAGGAACGCTTGCCATGGTTGTGCTACCGGCGGCAATACGCTGGCATCGTCTACCCAGCCTTCCGGGCTGATAACGTCAGCAGTCTGGTTCTGGGCTTCACTTGAGCTATCAGCTTCGTTTAGTGCCATGTCAAGAGCACTGCCATCGTCGCCACCTGCCGGGACAACGTCAGCAATTGCGGCACTAAGAGCCCTGTCCTCCCGCTCAATGTTTATTGGCTCGGGAATAGGGGTTGCCTCAAACTCAACCCATCCGTAACCCGGGAAATAGACCTCAGGTCGGGTGTGGTAGTCCATGGCACGGAGGTTCAACGCTCCGTTCTCATCGCGCTCGCGCAGGAGATAGCCGGTGGACAGTCGCGCCGGAACCCCAGCAACACGGAGCATCACCACCATCGCCGAAGCAAAATTGTTGCAGTTGCCGGACTGGGAAGTCGTCAGGAAGTACTCTACAGCGTCTGAACCAGTGGGAGGGACAGTACCCTCGCTCACGTAGGAAAAGCGGGCAAGAAACTTAACGATGGCTACTGCTTTATCATAGGGAGTACGGGCATTCCTGGTTATCGTCTGGCTCATTGACCGAACGCGTCTGGGGAGGTCCGGGGGCAACTGGAGATAATGCGCGGTGATATTTTGGGCATAGTTCAACCCGGCTTGGGACAGCTCGGCAGGGGTGGTATTATTGAGAACGGTCCTGACCGAATAGCTGTCGTTTGGTTTCAGCAGGTGCTGGCTACTCACGGCGACGATATCACCCTGAGACGGATTGAGCTGGTGTAGTGCCACCGGAATATCCGAGGATATGAATTCCCCGATGGTCAGGAGGACGTCAGTCTTAATTTTACTGGTTACTTTATAGGTGAGCTCGGTGCGATTGGGTGCCATCTCAGTTCCGGTCGCTGGCGTATTGCGTTTAAGTTCAATCTCATTTATCCGGCTGCTGGTCCAGCCCCATGAGTTGTAAACATCGTATCGTCGTGTCCGCCAGTAGGCTAGGGGTTTATCGGCGGTGATGACAAATTGCACCTCTTTGCTTAGATTAGGTGGGGTAAAGGATAACTGGTCCTGATATTCATTGCGCAGGACTGACCACTTTGCTGGTACGGCGGCAAAGATATTTATGTGGTGATTGTCGATCACTTTTTCCAAATTCTTGGTGTTAATAAGGGTCTGCAGGTGGTTGGCTCGGATTTCGGGCAGGACCCAGGAGCCAGTAATGGCAAAGATACTCAGGAAGAGCACTGACGCCATAAAGCCAATCATGCTCTGACCGGGGCACCGGGCGCCAATTTTTCTAAACGAGTGGTACTGTTTTGCTAAGGTGGATTGGCCGATCAGTAGCCCCGCCATCAGCAGGTAAAGCAGGAAATAGCCATAGTGCTCCTCGGATAAGTTACTGAGGTTGACCAGAATCGCTGCCGCACCCAGTAAGACTCCCAGCCAGGCATTTCCTTTGCGGAGAAGATGCCATGTGGCAATGTAAGCAACGAGCCAGGTGAAGATGGCGAGAAAAATGGCGAAGTGTAAGGTGCTCTGATTAGGCTGGGCAAGCCTTACTGTCCACCACAACGATTGCAGGGCACTTCTGAGCGTTTCTGACTGAGGCAGGAGGTTCAGTAGCCGCCAGATGATAACTATGCTTCCGGCGGCAAGGGAAAGGAGGTGTGTTACCACTGCCGGGAGGGGACTTTTCCCCAGCGCCACGCCGGCGACAATTGTCAGCCCAAAAATGAGCATCAGGGAGGGCTGAGGGTTAATCCACTGCGATTGCTCAATAGAGTAAATAGCGATGCTTAGCATTCCTGACATTAGAAGCAGGCTCGCCCATTCTTGCCAGCCACTCCGCCGGTTGAGGGACGCCTGAGGATGCTGATAGTTTTTTGTTTCCCGGTCTGCGTTCAAAGTCTACTTCTCCAGACTGCTGGCGACTGGCGGTGGCTCTTTTGCGCTCAGTATCGGGCGGTTCCGGCGGCTATTGAGTGCTGAAGCGACGTTATCGCCACGCCGCACGACATAAACCTGCGCACCGATTGAAATTAGCGTGCGCGCCATATTCCCGCCATCAATCAAAATGGTAACCACTAGCCCCTCCCGGCTCGTTATCTGGCGGAGAGCGGTTGACAGCCGTTCGCTCTCTGAGGGGGTGATGACAATTACAATGGAATCGTTGCCAAACCGTCTGGGTTCGCTGGCAATAATTTGCTCAACTGGTACATCACCATCAGCCTGCATCAAAGCTAATGCTGTCAGCATATTCCAGAAGGGCTGTGAGCCCCACTCCGGCGTGAAGAAGTAATTTTGTTCGGCAGAAGCGATTAGTCCCACGGAAGCACCATTGTCCATATACTTCTTGATGAGTGAGGCGGCGATGGTAACGGCGTATTCCTCGGTGCTTTTATCACCGTCACCAGTGTGGACGGACTGCTGCATGTCCACCACAATCCAGACGTTCTTAGCCGTGTTGCGGGAGTGGTCAGGGTCAAAGATTTTGACCATGAGCTTGCCGGTGTGGGCAGTGGTGTGCCAGTGCAGGTGCTTCAGACTATCGCCATTGGTGTACTCGCGCACGCTGGCGACGTTGGTGCTCATCTGCCCCGCCAACTTGCCTTTGGTACCATAGCCATAAGCGTGATATGCCATTGGGTCAAAGTGAGGTAGTTCAATGGTCTCCGGGCAGACCAGGATACTCTGTGGCGAACCGAGTTGAATCGGGCGCTGGAAAAAACCAAAGGGGTCGCTGGCGGTGATGGTATAAGAACCCAAGCGGTATCGCCCCCGCCGGTGGAAACGAACTTTGTTCCGCCAGGTATAGGCGCCGTGGGGAGATAAATTCACCGCTGTTAGGTTGCGGTGCTCCGGCAGGTCAGTGTTTTCCCGAGCTTGGAGGAAGAGTTTCGGCAGATTGCTTTGGTTAAGTAAAGTAACCTCCTCATCTATAGTTTCGCCAACCTGGCACCGCTGGGGCAGTTGTTTTACCTGAGCCTCAATGTTCCGAATGCCCAGAAAGACCCACCAATAGCTTATGAGCAGCATCAGCAGGGCAAGGATGAAAAGCCGCCACAGCAGAGAGAAGCCCGTGGCTAATGCTAAAGCCAGGATGGTAAGCAGAACCAGAATGACGAATACCCTGTTCTTCATTGGAATCTTTGATTAAAATTGGTGACTAGAGCCTAGCGCTTGGAGATAGCTCCAGGAACGGGAACTGATTCCAGTAGCTCGGCGATAAGAGCCCGACCGCTCCTTTGCGAACCATCGGTTGGGTGCAGGACAAGGCGATGCGCTAAAACATATTCGGCTAAAGCCTTGACGTCATCGGGCAAGGCAAAGTCGCGACCCTGTATCAGCGCCCGCGCCTGCGCCGTTCGGAAGAGAGCCAGTGAGCCGCGTGGCGAGGCACCAAGATAGATTTCCGGGTGATGGCGCGTGGCTTCCACTAGTGAGGCAATATACTGCTTGACCAGCGAATCAACATAAATCCCCTTGACCGTTTCCTGGAGCCTGAGAAGGTCAGCTGCTTCGGCCACGGCGCTGATTTGCTCAATCGGGCGGCGGTACTGCTGTCTTTCCATAATGA
>CAZCEF010000055.1:5647-7828 GCA_964497695.1 uncultured Dehalococcoidaceae bacterium
TCAAAGTCATAGGTCTTCTGATTGTAGACTGAGACGCCGATGATATCGCCGGGAAGCATGTCCGGAGTGAACTGGATGCGTTTGAAAGTGCAGTTTATTGATTTTGCCAGACTGCGGGCGAGCATCGTTTTACCGACGCCGGGCGCATCTTCAATGAGCAGGTGGCCCTGACTGGTTAAAGCGATTACGGCGAGTTCAATTACTTTTGGTTTGCCGACGATGACCTTTTCCACGTTGCGGACGATTTGCTCGGCGAGGCGCTGATAAGTGATGACAGAATCTGAAACCATTTTCTCTCTCCCCACAGCCCCAGGGGTCACCGTACCCAGAGACCCAACCCCACGGACTAACTAATACGACACTCCCATTATAACACGGATGTTAGGAAAGACAAAATGGAGGCTAGATGAACCTGCCGATGGACCTGGCGATTTGCTTTAGCTCTGCCATCAGTTTAGAAAAATCGGCGGGAGTGAGCGATTGTAGACCGTCAACCAGAGCTTCTTTGGGATTGGGGTGGACTTCAATCAGCAGCCCATCCGCTCCCGCCGCCACCGCCGCCTTGGCTAGGGCGGGGACAACAGCGTGGTGTCCGGCAGCGTGGGAGGGGTCAACGATGACAGGGAGATGGCTGAACCGTTTGATTACCGGGATGGAGGAAATATCCAGTGAAAAGCGGGTGCTGTCTTCAAAGGTGCGGATGCCTCGCTCGCAGAGAATGACCTGATTGTTGCCGCCAGCGAGGAGGTAGTCGGCGGCGGTGAGCCACTCAGTTACGGTACAGGAGAAGCCGCGCTTGAGGACGACCGGACATTGGCACTTGCCGATGGCGCTGAGGAGGGCAAAGTTCTGCATATTGCGTGAGCCGACCTGCAGGACATCGGCGTATTTGACGACGAGGCTGACATCGTGCGGGTCAACGACTTCGGTAATCACCGGCAGGTTAAATTGATGTCGGGCGTTTGATAGAAGTTCCAGTCCATCCTGCCCCAGCCCCTGGAAGCTGAAGGGAGAGGTGCGGGGTTTAAACGCTCCGCCCCTGAGGATGACAGCGCCGGCTTCCTTAACCGCTTGAGCCGCTTCAAAGAGTTGTTCCTTACTTTCCACGGCGCAGGGTCCCGCCATCACCACAACGCGCTTGCTGCCTATGTCTATACCCTTAACCGAGACGGTAGTGTCCTCGCTCTTGAACTCTCGTGAGGCGAGCTTGTAGGGCTTCATAATGCGGCTGACACTCTCCACCCCGGGGAGAACAGCGAAGACCTCCGTGGATATCTGCCCGGTGTGACTGCCAAGGATGGCGACGACGGTTTTATCTGTACCGAGATTGAGCTGGGTCTTCAACCCGAGTGAGTTTGCCCTTTCTACCACACTGCGCACTTCCTCCACCGTGGCACCCTTTTTCATTTCCACAATCATATGAGTATATTATAGCACGAAGGGGAAAAGGAATGGCATTAAGTGTTCTCGTATCGGCAAGAAGAGAAGTTTAGCCTTGGAGCGCGTGTATGATGGAACTCAGTTTCTTGGCACCAATTCCCGGTACCGTAGCCAGTTGTCGCCAATCCCTGAAGCTACCCAGCTCTTGCCGGCGGTTCACTATTCTCTGCGCAACTCGTATACTTAAGGCTTTGCGCCCGGAGTCTGCGGCGATTGCCCTGACAATTTCTTCCGGCGAGTTCAAGGAGTTTAGCCTATCCAAAGCCCTGGCTTGGTTTTCCAAGAGAGTCCTTTTACATAGACTGGGGGTCACGGTTGTTTACTTCACATTAATTGCCTTTGAGACCGGGACCAATACGGGAACACCAGATGGAAAATATTTTAGCGCTCCTGAGATAACGTTCACAATGGCTGGAAAGTCATGTTGTACCAGACCCTTTAGTACCAACTGAGTGCTACATTTTAGTCAAAAAACACACCCAAAGCAGTGAATAGAAAAAAGCAAAAAGCACAGTCTTTTCGCTGTGCCTAATCTTCGCTGGTAGCGCATACCGGATTCGAACCGGCGATCTCCGCCTTGAGAGGGCGGTGTCCTAAGCCGCTAGACGAATGCGCCACCTCAAACTGGCTGGGGAAGAAGGATTCGAACCTTCCCAGACGGATCCAGAGTCCGTTGTCCTACCGCTAGACCATTCCCCAGCGCCATTGTTATTCTATCGGGAACACCTATTGACGTCAAGT
>CAZCEF010000056.1:0-7577 GCA_964497695.1 uncultured Dehalococcoidaceae bacterium
AACCGAAGGAGTTCTACTCTTATCTGGAGTAGCGTGTTTGACATCCCAATCTCCCTGGGAATAAAATGAAAAATCAAAGTATTCGTATCGCCAGTGAAGATTACCATGGTCTATGATGAGCCCAGGAAAGTCAGAGAACTCATCCGACGTGGCGAATTATCTCGCCCCACCTGCGGTCTGGCTCCCGGTTATGCGCAGGCTAATCTGGTCATTTTGCCGAGGGAGCTTGCCTTTGACTTTTTCCTTTTCTGCCAGCGCAACCCCAAACCGTGTCCGGTTCTGGAGGTGCTGGAGCCGGGTAAGTATGATCCAGTGCTGACGGCACGCCACGCCGATATCAGGACGGACGTTCCTCTATACCGTATCTACAAAAATGGGGCGTTAACTGGCGAGGAGAAAGATATTAGCAGCTACTGGCGGAATGACCTGGTTACTTTCCTGATTGGTTGCAGTTTTACCTTTGAGACGGCTTTAATTAGGGCTGGAATCTCCCTGCGCCACATTGACAAGGGCAAGAATGTGTCCATGTTCGTCACCAGCGTCCCGACTGTCCCCGCGGGTGTGTTTTCCGGACCGCTAGTGGTGACGATGCGCCCCATCCCGAGGGAAAAGGTAGTTCGAGCTGTTCAGATAACTTCCCGCTTCCCGGCAGTCCACGGCGCACCAGTTCATATTGGCGACCCGGCGAAAATCGGCATCCGCAATCTGGCTAAGCCGGACTACGGAGACGCCGTTGAAGTTAAGGATGACGAAGTGCCGGTATTCTGGGCTTGCGGAGTAACACCTCAAGCTGTGGCGTTGAAATCCAGACCGACCCTGATGATAACACACTCGCCAGGGTATATGTTCATTACCGACCTCCGAGATGAAGACCTCTCCATTCTGTAGGTGCTATGGGCAAGAAGATTGACTTCAATTGCGACCTCGGGGAAAGCTTCGGTGCGTACAAACTCGGCTTTGACGAGCAGTTGATGCCTTATATCTCTTCCGCCAATATCGCCTGCGGCTTTCACGCTGGTGACCCCGTCTGGATGAGGCGAACGGTGAGTCTGGCAGAAAAAGCCGGGGTAGGCATTGGCGCCCACCCCAGCTTCCCCGACCTTATGGGCTTTGGGCGGCGGGAGATGAGACTAAGTCCGGAAGAACTCAAGAATTACGTTATTTACCAGATTGGCGCACTCCAGGCTTTCACCAAGACAAAACGCCTACAGCACGTCAAGCCTCACGGAGCCCTGTATAATATGGGCGTAGCCGACGAAGGAATTGCCCGAGCCGTCGCCGAAGGGGTAAAAGAGGTTGACCCAAAACTGATACTGGTGGGACTCGCCGGTTCAGTCTGGCTTAAAGTCGGCAAGCAGATGGGGCTGAGAGTTGCCAGCGAAGTCTTTGCCGACCGTGCCCTCAATCCTGACGGCACCCTCGTGCCCAGAAATAAGCCGGGAGCGGTAATTAAGGATATGGAAAAAATCGTCGCCGCCAGCCTGAAGATGGTCATTGAAGGCAAAGCCATCGCCATCAATGGTCAGGAGATTGAAGTTAAAGCCGATACCATCTGTCTACACGGCGATACTCCCGGGGCGGTGGAATTAGCCCAAGCGCTCAGAGAGAGAATGGAGGCGGCGGGGGTGGCAGTTGTGCCGATGGGCACTATCCTCTAAGACAATGATTTATCAAGAACCTCGGTTCTTAGCCGGCGGCGACAAGGCTATTTTTGTTGAGTTCGGTAATGCCATTAGCCCGGAGCTTAATCGCCATGTGCGCCACCTGATGCTGGCTATACAAAAAGAGAGCATCCCCGGTATTATTGAAACCGTCCCCACCTATCGTTCCCTCCTTGTCTATTTTGAGCCCCGCCGGATAAATCCAAATAAACTTCGCAAAGTCCTCTCACAACTGGCGCAGTCTTCACCAGCTGAAAACGAACTGCCTAGACCAAAGCTGGTTGAGATTCCCACTGTCTATGGTGGCGAATATGGTCCTGACCTTGAATTCGTCGCCACACATAATCATCTTAGTGTGCCAGAGGTGATACAAATACACACCAGCAATCCCTATCTCATTTATATGATTGGTTTTCTCCCCGGGTTCCCCTACCTTGGTGGTATGTCACCCAAAATAGCGGCACCACGACTGGAAACGCCGCGGACGAAGATACCTGCCGGCACAGTCGGAATAGCCAGAAACCAGACCGGCATCTATCCCACGGAAAGTCCGGGAGGCTGGCGGCTTATCGGGCGAACACCGTTGAGAATCTTTGCCCCAGATAGAGAGCCACCAGCGCTCTTCCAGGCTGGCGACTATCTCAAGTTTGTCAGCATAACTCAAGAAGAATTCGCCCGGATAAAGGAGGCGGTGGAGAGGGGCGAAAACGTGGCGAAAATATCCCCTATGGACTGAGTCAATGGAAACCTTTGTCGTGCTCCAACCCGGACCAATGACCACCATTCAGGATTTGGGTCGCTTTGCCTACCAGCAATACGGCGTGCCTCAATCAGGGGCGATGGACAATTATGCCTACCGAATCGGCAATCTTATTGTTGGCAGTGAGCAAGGTGCACCCTCTCTAGAGATAACCCTCTTTGGCTTAAGACTACGCCTTCTTCGTGACACGATGGTGGCGATTACCGGTGCTGACCTCGCGCCGGCCTTAAATGGCAATCCAATTCCGATGTGGGAAGCCCTACCGGTAAAGCGGGGCGATATAATCTCATTCCCCCGCCTGAAAAGCGGCTGTCGGGCTTACCTTGCCGCTGTTGGCGGTTTTGACGTTCCCAGAGTAATGACCAGCGCCTCAACCTATATCCGGGCTGGCTTAGGTGGCTTTGCCGGCAGAGCGCTACGCACTGGCGATGTTCTTCACACAATTGAGCGCCAAGTCCAGCCCAGCCAAAAGAAGGTCCCGTCAGAATATATACCCGCCTATGGCAATCAGATTGAACTCAGAGTAATTCTTGGTCCCCAGGATGACCACTTTACCCAAGAAGGCATCGCTACTTTCCTGAAATCCACTTACACCATATCGGCTCAGGCAGACCGCATGGGCTATCGCCTTGATGGTCCGAAGATACAGCATCGCTCCAAAGCCGATATCATTTCCGATGGCATTCCTCTCGGCGCCGTGCAGGTGCCCGGCTATGGGCTACCCATTGTATTACTGGTTGACCGGCAAACCACCGGAGGTTACGCCAAGTTAGCCACCGTCATCAGCACTGATATTCCGAAGCTGGCTCAGACTAAGCCAGGCGATAGAGTGAAATTTTGTCAGATAACAGAGGACGAAGCTTACACTGCACTGCAAGACTATGAGCAGAGAATAGAAACGCTTGCCCATATGTTCGGGAAGCCCAGGCCCTGACGCTCTCCCGCATTTTCTTACAAAAAACTTCTCCCAAACCCCTTGACAACAGCCCTTTGATAGGATAATATTATAACTATTCGCAGGCGGAAAGCGGTTTCCGCTTGCCGTTCGCCGACTGGAGATAAAATGGGTGAGGAAATTTCAAGCAACCGGTCAATTGAGGACGTAATCTTGAGCCACGATTGCCGAGGAATGTCTAAACTCAGGCATTTACTTCCCCCATCCTACTGCGAAGAGGCAGCCCGCTTCATCCTGAAAAAGAGTAAGAGCGGAAACAAAAAGGCGATAATTGCCACCGGATTTTTCATCTTAAGTGCGCAAGCCCCAGAGACTGACGGCGCTCCGGGAGCCACGGCTTTAGGCAAAGCCCTTGACTCCCTCGGATTTGAAGTCTTTTATGTCACTGACCAATACACAATGCCTCTCCTCACCTTTAACGGCTGGCAGAAAGACTCGGTTATTAGGTTCCCTATCACCGGACATGAAGAGAGTCAGACCTTTGCTCGCAACCTACTTGAAGAGATAAAACCAGCGGTAACCATCTCTATTGAGAGATGTGGCTTCACCGCACAGCAGAAATACCTCAATATGAGGGGTAAAGACATAACCGATTTCACCGCCAAACTGGACTATCTGTTCCTAGACCAAGAAAACACCATCGGTATTGGTGACGGCGGTAACGAAATCGGTATGGGCAACATCGCTTCCCATATTCCGAAGGTACCCAGCCTGCCCCCCGACCCCACCACAACTAAGACTGCTAAGCTGGTCATTTCCAGTGTCTCCAACTGGGGAGCTTACGGTCTGATTGCGGCGCTGTCCCGTCTGTGCCAGCAAAACCTGTTGCCATCAGCGGAATGGGAGAAGGAACTAATCAAGAAGATGGTGGCGAGGGGCGCCGTAGACGGTTTCACGGGTGTTAATACGTGCCTGGTAGATGCTCTAGCGCCAGAGCAAAATGCTTGGGCACTCACCGAGCTACAGAAGCTGCTACAAAGTCAGATGGCAGTGCCGACTTCCCCTGTGTTTAGCAAGACTGCTTAGGGACTTCGCTCCCCTTTTAACGTCGCTCCGACACTACCCTACCACAGTATCTCTTCGCGGTGGAAACCTTCCGCCAGCTTGAAAGCTTCTCCTTTAGCTATTTCCTTTGCCCATTCCCTCATCCGTTTTTCGACCCACTCAAAATTGTCGCCAACCTGGCTTTTGTGGCATTTAAGAGCGGCAATCTTGATGTCGAAGGTGCTGGTAATATCCGAGCGGTAATTGATATCGTCCAGAGCGCCCCATAAGAAGACCTCTTTGACCTTGTGCGGTTTCAAGCCCTGCTCAAGAAGGTCGGGATACGCGGGAGCATTACGGGCAAAGGGGAAGATGGCATCCAGGGTGACGATGCCGGTAATCCGGTGGTCGCGGTGCCAGATGTAACGGCGATACGGGTGGGCGGTCAGGACGATGTCCGGTCGGTACAGCCTGATGTAGCGCACAATTTCCTTTCTAAACTCTGGCGTATCTTCCAGCCCCTGGTCAGGATACCCGAGGAAGACGACCTCCCTCACCCCTAGCACCTTTGCCGCCGCCAGTTGCTCCTTCTGGCGCATCTTGGTGAGAACTTCGGGCTTAATACTCATATCTTCAGTGCCTTTATCGCCATTAGTGCAGACGATGTAAACCACTTCCTTACCTTCTCTAATCCAGCGGGCGATTGTCCCTGCCGCCCCGAATTCAGTATCGTCAGGATGGGCAGTGACCACCATAATATCAGCTCGTTTTACTGCCATAGAAATCCCCCCAATTGACCAAATTAAGCGTGAGAAGAGACCAGACCCGCTCTCTCAGCGGCGTATTTTTCCAAGATAGTCCGGTATTCCGTGACCATTGCGGTGGCGATGTTAGACCAGCTATACCGGGCGATGGAGGCGCGCATGGAGTTAATTGATTCTGCCGACGGGCGCGGCTGTGACAGGATACGCTCTATTTTACTTGCCAGAAGGTGCGGTGCATTGTTGGCGACAATATATCCAGTCTTGCCGTGCCGGATGATATTCCGGGCACCCCCCACATCTGCCGCCACCACCGGCGTACCGCAGGCTAAGGATTCAAGAACCACCAGCCCGAAGCTCTCGTAGAAGGATGGAATGACACACACATCGGCGGCACTATAGAAACGGGGTAGTTCAGTCTGCCGCACCAGCCCGAGGAATTCAACTGAATCTTGAATATTAAGTCCAGCAGCCAGGTTTTGAAGTCGTGTCACCTCCCACCGACTCCGCTCATCGCCGCCGATAACCCAGAGCCTGACTTTTCGCTTTCTAAGTCGTGCCACCGCCCTCAGTAGTCGTTCCACACCCTTCAAGAGCTCAATCCTACCAACAAAGAGGATGTGTTTCTCATTGTCACGGAAGCTAAGCTCCCGCCGGGCTATTTCTTTGTTCACCGGCTGGAACAGAGCCAGATTGACGCCACAGGGAATAACACTAATAGCTTCAGGAGAGGCACGGCAAAGTGAAACAAGGTCGCCTTTTTCTCTCTCCGTAGCCACGATAATCCGCTGGCTATTCTGGATGATGCATTTCTCCGTCTTGATACGGAGCTCAGGCTCTCCCTCGCCAATGCCGATGGCATTCTTAATTGCCCCGACGGTATGAAACATTGTAATGTGCGGCACATCCCACCACACCTGTAAAAATCTTCCCGCCCAGGCAGAGAGCCAGTAGTGGCTGTGGATGAGGTCATAGCGAATATTATTGTCTTTGCGGAAGTTTTCCAGATGGCAGGCAAAGCCAGGGAGGTGCGGATAGACCGCCAGCTTATGGATTTCACCATCTTCACCTGCCCTCAGATGGATGAGGCGGGCATTTTCCCCAAACTCAATAATCAGCTCTTCATCGGGGTCGTGGAGGCGAGTATAAACATCCACCAGGTGTCCCCGCTTCCCCAGCTCACGGGCAAGTTCCAGGATATAAACGCTCATCCCGCCAGTATCTTTTGCACCCAACCGCCCCATCGGACAGCTATGAGCGCTGAGCATCGCAATTTTGAGACAACTATCAGTGGACAAGTCCTTCTCCGTGACAATCACTTACCTAATATTATACGACAATTGAAGATAGGAATTTCTTTGCCGCCGGTATCGTACTTGTAGCGCTCGCCGCCCTTGAGGAAATCCCACTTTTTCCGACCACTCTCAATGCTTTCTTTAATACAAAGAATTTTGGACAGCAAGCCGACGCTCAGATAGTCGTATTTGGGGTCATAGGCAGAGTTATAGAGGTACATCGTATCGTTGTAGTCAAAACCCATAATTATCGCCACCGGTTCTTTACCGACTTCCAGAATGCCGAACCTCAGGATGCCGATTTTCGCCATCGCCTCAGCCAGCGAGCGGAAGAAAATCTCCATATGGTTGTTCATGAACCTGGCTTTCTCTTCCTTCCTGCTGAGAGCAAAGAGCCGGACTAAGATATCCATATAGGTACTGGTTTCCCGGTTAGGCTCAACACAGCGGTAATTGGCATCACCTTCCTCGGCTAACCGCCTGAGCTTACGTCGTACTTCATGGCGCTGCTTCTTGGAAAGCAGAGCAAGATAGCCCTCCCAGGTCGCCGGCAGGTCTAGCTCCAGTGATATGGCTTCCGGCTGGCAGGACACCTCGTAGCCCATTCCCTTCGCCATATCTGACAGGACAGTGAGTACAGTGGAGTCAGGTCTCAGGGGATTGAGTTCAAGCGACTTAATTCCTTGTTTCTTTAAGTCATCAATCAGGACACTGAAGAAGTCTTTTTCTCTCCCGGGTTCAATAATGAAGTCAATATAATCGCACACGCCAGCACTGCCAATAAAAAGGGATTTTCCATCTTTTATCTGGAGCGGTGCAATGCCGATGATTTGGGAGTCCTCTCTCACCCCTCTCAAGTAGAGTTCAGTCCCGAGCTTAAAAGTGCGCCACCAGACCTCTAACCATGCCGGGAGGACAAAAACTGAGCCCCACTTCAAGCGATTTTGCGGGTCTTTCCAGTAAGAAGTGAGGCTATCAAAGCTCTCCGGAGTGACCGAGTAAGACATATTTACTTATTAGTGTAACACCTTTAATACGGGGTTAGCAATCCGAGTAGTGATGGGGCGTTTAAGAGGGGCGCAAGCCCCTCTTTCTTTTTCTCCCCATCACCTTTCAAGGCGAGGGGGATTAGGGGGTGAGGTTTCTCGTGCGCTAAAATTG
>CAZCEF010000057.1:0-2051 GCA_964497695.1 uncultured Dehalococcoidaceae bacterium
GGTGGACGGGCTTGAGATTGCCATTCGTCCCGTCTGAAGCGAGGCAAGGACAGGGCTGACACGGGTTCTTTTGAGGTCTCTAATTGAGCGCTAATAGCTTGTCTCAAACAGAATGAGCAATGGACAGCCACATTGACCATCCATTGCCCAAACTTTTTTGGTGAAAGTGGTTTTATTGTTTTCGCAGGTATTTCTCCGGGTTTGAATCAAAGGACTTCTTACAGGCGGGTGAACAGAAGTAGTAAGTTTTGCTCTTGTATTGGGATGTGGCGACCGCCTTCTTTTCATCTACGGTCATCCCGCAGACCGGGTCTTTAGCCATTCTATTTACCACCTTATTATAATGCGTGTGGACAGGGACCACTCATCTGGGCACACTCAGAGACACCTATGTCCATTGTCTGAGCGCAGTGTGCCACGTGCTGTCCGCCCATAGTAACGGCACAATGGGCAACGTGGGAAGCATTTTCATCCGGTGCCGCCGCAGCGGGTGCAACCAGTGTCAGCATCAATGTTATGACCAAGATAGCAATTGCGAGTATTCTTCTCACTTTTCTCACCTCCCTTTTACTATCAATGATGCCAGAGGATGATTAGAAAAGAATTAAAAGTTGCTTAGAAGAGGATTAGACTTAACTGAGGAGTCCTTTGAGGTCGCGCTTGGCGGCAAGGATATCAGCCCATAAATCGCCGGTCCCTCTGACGCGGTCAGGGAGGGTCAGGAAGGAGAAATCGGTAGGATAGATTTTCCCCAGTTCCTCCCAGCGCAGTGGGGTAGAGACGGTAGCCTCGGGTGTGGGGCGGGGAGAACAGGCAGAGGCGAGGGTCTTACCACGCACGTTCTGGCTGTAGTCCAGGAAAACTTTGCCAGTTCGGTTTTCCACTGCCCAGTCCATCGTAACGTCAGCGGGGTGCCGCTGGAGTAGGAAGCGACCGATGGTTTCCGCTGCGGAACGCACCGCTTTATAGTCCAGCCGGCGGGTAATAGGAACGTAAATGTGGAGACCGGTCTTCCCGGAAGTCTTGACAAAAGCGGCAAGCGATAGACTATCCAAGATTTCTTTGAGCCAGAGGGCGACTTCACACACCTTGGCAAAAGCCCGGCGATTCAGTGCCGGCTCAGCACCGGTAGGCTCCCGTCCTGAGTAGATATAGGGGTCCAGGTCAAAAATGATGAAATCGGGGTAATCAAGGAGATACTCCACGTCCGCCGGACGGTTTAGCATATCTGGTTCCGGGCTAACCCGCGAAAACCAGGTGTGAAACTCAAGATTTGCCAGTTGACCCAGCCATATAAGGGTAGACAGGTTATTGCACATAAGGTACTCACTGATGGAGCCGTCTTCCTCGGAACGTATGTTCACCCTTTTCACAAAGTCGGGCATAGGATTGTTCCAGTGCTTCTGGTAGAAATGCTCGCCATAAATGCCATCGGGGAAGCGGTTCAGCGTCAGCGGTCAGTCCTTCAGGTGCGGCAGGAAGTAAAGCGAGACCCGGGCGAGATAAGACAGAAAATGGCGTTTGGTTAAAGGCGGGTGAGAAGAGGTGGCACGCCAGAGCATCTTATCCATATTGTTCAGGCTGATTTTGTTACCTTCAACTTCAATAGTAAAGCTGTCTTTTGGTTTCTGTAGTTGCTGTAGGACGTTTTCTATCAATTCTGCTGGCGCTTTTCCCACTGGTACTGGTGATGAAACTACCTCAGTCCTGTGGACTTCAGCAGGTGACTTGTCCTCGCGCAGACGGAGAAAGACGGGGATGCGTAAACGACCGTTCTTTGTCCACTGGCTGAACTTCACCTCGGCAACAAGTTCGGGGCGGACCCAGGTGGTGGGGGCATTGAGCCGTGGTACCTCGGCGAAGGGACACTGGTCAGTGCGGATTGCCTCAAGGCGACTTTTCAACTCGTTTAGGGTGCGCTCGTCAAAGCCACTACCAACATGACCAACGTATATCAGGTTGCCTTTGTCATCAAAGTAGCCCAGCAATAGGGAGCCGAAGACATGCGCCCGCGCACCCTCCCCGGCACTGTAACCGCCAATAACGAACTC
>CAZCEF010000057.1:2151-7532 GCA_964497695.1 uncultured Dehalococcoidaceae bacterium
AGGATAAGTTCTGAAGCTGGCTGATGGCTCAGACCTGGCACCAGCGGGGCATATTGCTCCGTAACGTTGATACCACGACGAGATAGTAGCGCCACCTTGCCATCATGGATATAGGCAATAATGCGGTAGCCATCCAGCTTAGGCTCAAAAATCCAGTCGGGGTTGGAGAAGGGGGCATCAGCCAGGTGCGCCAGCATTGGGACAATAAAGGCTGGGAATGGTGCCCGATGGGCGCCGCGTATTTCTTTCGGATTGAGTGGGGTGGGAGGGGGAGAGATTGGGGGATGACCTGCCTTCAGGACCTCTATCGTTCTGCCTGATAAGACCGAGCGCTCGTCTTTCAAAATATCACTATCGGGCTGGGGGTAGTCGTCACGGTGCTTTATCAGCAGCCAGTCTCGGTCGCTCTTTTTAACCTTGACCAGTGTCCACGAGCCCTTCAATTTATGACCGCGCAGGAAAAAGGAGATTTTGCCCTTCATCAGGCCTTCCCTTATCTGTGCCTGTGCCTGAGAGCGGTCATTGAACAGGAATTTGCCCTTTTCATCTGGCGAGTAGGTGCCCCTGTCCCAGACAATTACTTCACCGGCGCCATATTCACCTTGGGGAATGCTACCTTCAAAGGAAGCGTAGTCCAGAGGGTGGTCTTCCACCATCACGGCAAGGTGCTTCTTTTCCGGGTCAAGGGAAGGACCTTTGGGCACCGACCATGATTTGAGGGCACCATCAAGTTCCAGTCGGAAATCGTAATGAAGCTGGCGGGCGTGATGTTTCTGGATGACAAAACTGAGGGGTCCTTCCCCAGCCCGCCGTTGCGGTGGCGGTTCGGGGGTGCGACCAAAACGGCGCTTACGTTCGTATTCATCCAGCTCTGGGCCCATATTAATATGCTATAATAGCTAACCACGACTGTCCATATTTGATGTTATTATGGGGCGAATTCTGGTGGGGATATCTTCCTGGGCGGAGCTGGTGCCGAGCGGTTTCTACCCAGCCGATGTTAAAACACCTGAGGCTAGGTTGAGCTACTACGCCTCCCAATTTCCCATTGCTGAGATAGACTCAAGCTATCACTTTTTCCTCACCCAGCGCAACCTGAAACTCTGGCTGGAAAACACGCCAGAAGATTTTACTTTCAATGTGAAAGCCTTCAGCCTCTTTACCCAGCACCCCACCCCCTTCAATTCTCTCCCCCGAACCATACGGGAGAAGTTTGGCGACAAGCTCCCGAGTAAAACTAACCTTTACTGGCAACACTTCCCTGTAGAAGCAGTTGAGGAGCTCTGGGTGATATTTGCCCACACTGTAGAATCTTTCCATTTGGCGGGGAAGCTCGGTGCAGTCTTGTTTCAGTTCCCGCCCTGGTTTCACCCCAATCCGCAGAACTACGACTACATTGCGAGTTGCCGGGAGAGGCTGTCACCGTATCAGGTGGCGGTAGAGTTCCGGGTGGGGAACTGGTTGGAGAGACATAAAGAAGAGACGTTAGACTTTCTTCGCCGGCTGGGTATTGCCCTGGTCTGTGTTGACGAGCCTCAGGGATTTAAATCCAGCGTGTCGGCAGTTGCTGAGGTTACGACACCCCTCGCCATTGTCCGATTTCACGGTCGGAACAAAGAGAACTGGGAGCGTAGAGGCATCCCCGCAACCGAGAAGTTCAATTATCTCTACCGCGAAGATGAGTTGAAGGAGTGGGTGCTGAAGATAAGGGAGATGGCGGAAAAAGCGGCAGAGGTGCACGTTATCTTCAAGAACAAGCATGCCGACTTCCCGATAAGGAACGCTCTCCAGATGAAAGAGCTGCTTGGGCTCACCTGATGGCTGGCTCTTTTTTCGCCGCCTCAATACTCGCCCGCAGGGCTGCCATAAGGTCGCCAATCTCTACCTTGGGCGAAACGGGTGCCACAACCTTCTCGCCCTTAACCTTGGCTTCAATGACCTGCTTTAGAGCCTGTTGGTACTCATCCTTGTAGTCTTCCGGCTGGAAGGTCTTCGCCATTGCCCTGATTAGGGAGACCGCCATGTCCAGCTCCGCCTCGCTAACTTTGGGTTTGGGTGGGCTGATTTCTTTGCGCGATATAATCTCGTTTTGAAAGTGCATTGTGTGCATTACCAGAATATCTTCCAGGGGTCGTAGACAACAGAGGTGTTCGCGCCGTTGGAAAGCTACCTTGGCGATGCCGACACGCTCGGTTTTCTCCAGGGCTTCGCGGAGAAGTCGGAAGGGCTTAGCCCCAAGTTCCTCGGGCTCAATGTAGTGACTGCCGTAGTAGTAAATGGGGTCAATTTCTTTGGCTTCAACAAAACCGAAGATGTCAATGGTGTGGGAAGTCTTGACCGGCACTTTGTTGAAATCGCTCTCATCCAACACGGCGTATTGCTCCTTCGCAACTTCATAGCCCCGCACGGTATCCTTCATGTTGAAGTATTCGTTATCAGCCTCGCAATAAAGGACCTGCTTCGGTCGGGTCAGGCACTTCTTGTGGAGCAGATGAAAGCTCAGCGTCTTACTGTCCGTAGCCACATACATTTTGACCGGTATAGCCACCAGTCCGAAGCTAATGACACCCTTCCAGAATGCTCTTGACATAGCTCACCATCCTCAAAAGTTCGCTATTAACAACTGTAGCTTTGTCTGGTGTCCCAGTGAATACGTATTTCCACGTAATTCGCCAGTCGAAAAGCCCGTATTTTAGGGGAAAGTCCGGCAGGACGGTGTTATTGGAGGACTTTTCAGTCAATGGTCTGAGGAACTACCTCTAGCTTCATCCCAATTCGCCCTTCTCGTAAAGTATGGCACTGACCGCGGCAATCCCAGCCGTGTCGGCGCGAAGAATGCGGCGTCCCAAACCGGCGGTAATTATTCCTCTTGACTCAGCAAATCTTACTTCTTCTGGGGGGAAGCCTCCCTCTGGACCAATAAAGAGGCTGATAACCCGCGCATCATAGAAAGGCTGTTTTCTGAGGATAGTGCGCAATCCACGATTCTTTTCTCCTTCCCACAGTAGAATGGCAGGCTTGTTAGTGAGTTCGCAAGCCTCAACAAAAGAGACCACGGGGTGGATGGTGGGCAGTAGCCCTCTGCTTGATTGTTCGGCGGCTTCTCGGATTATTTTTTGCCACCGCTGGGATTTGTTTTCTCCTGGCTTTCGCACCACGCACCTATCTGAAATGAAAGGAACAAAAGAACTCACCCCCAGTTCAACCCCCTTTTGCAGGACAAATTCAAACTTGTCGGCTTTGAGCAGTGCCTGAATGAGGGTGATTCTGATAGCTGGTTCGCTGGTGTTTAAGGCCTTCCTCACTATTCTGCCTTGAGCAAGCTCGCCGCTCAGCTTTTCAATTTCAAGCTCATATTCCCAGCCGCTGTTGTCCAAGACGATGATGTGGTCTTGCGGCTTAAGGCGGAGCACGTGACAAATCTGGTGTGCCCGCTCGCCCTTGAGCAGGACTTTCTCCTCAGCAATCCACTCTTTTGGAATAAAAAAGCGGTGCATTTAAAAACCCGACTCTATTATACCAGAAGCTTATGAGCTCTTGACTAGAGGAGTGACAACCAGCAATAATTATGTGGAGCACCTCGTGTGCGCTCGGTAATACTTTGGCACAAAATAGATTGCCTGACGCAAGCACACCTTGCTGACATTTGTGCTGAGGTCGGAAGTAGACAGGGGGGCTGAAGCTCTGTGATCAACAAGCGTCTGAGACATAGATATTCAAGACAAACCGTGTTTCCTGGTATCGGCGATGAGGGGCAAGCGAAGTTGGGCAGGAGCAGTGTGGTTATTATTGGCTGCGGGGCGTTGGGGTGTAACATCGCTTCGTTGTTGGTCAGAGCGGGTGTAGGCAGGCTCAGAATAATTGATAGGGACTTCATTGAATACCACAATTTGCAGCGCCAGGTTCTTTTTAATGAGAACGACATAGAAGCCCAACTACCTAAAGCAATAGCTGCTCAACGGCATCTTAAGAAAGTCAACTCCTCTGTGGAAATTGAGGGTATCGTCGCTGATGTCAACAGTGGCAATATTGAAAAACTCGTTTCTGGTACTGACATAATCCTTGATGGCTTGGACAATTTTGAAACCCGTTTTCTGATAAACGATGCTGCCCTCAAGCATAAGATTCCATGGGTTTATGGGGGTGCTATTGCCTCCAAGGGAATGACGATGAACATCGTTCCGGGTGAGACCGCCTGCTTGAGATGCATCGCTCCTATTTTGCCGAGTCAGGAAACAACCGCTACTTGCGAGACGGTGGGAATAGTCGGTACCGTTCCGGCTGTGATTGGCGCCTTAGAGGCTACTGAGGCGATGAAGATTCTCATTGGCTCGGCTAAAGTCAGCCGAGAACTTGTCATCGTTGATGTTTGGGAGCGTAGTTTTGATTTAATTGACATAAAACCCCGTAGCGACTGCCCGGCTTGTCACGGAAGATACGAGACTTTGGAGAAGACGTCTGGTGTAAAGATGACCTCTCTCTGTGGACAGACTCGGGCGATTCAGGTAGTAGATTCCAGCGTGAGCTCAATCGCCTTTGAACAACTCGCCGCGCAACTGAAAAAGCTGGGAGACGTGAGCTACAATAAGTTTGTGTTGCGCTTCGGCATAGCTGGTTACGAGATAATTGTGTTCCCTGACGGTCGAGCCATCATAAAGAACACCATTGACGAGTCACTGGCGAAGGAACTTTACTCTAAATATGTTGCTGACCTCAGCCACAGAACTTAGAGTTCGCCACAGCCTGTGTAATGCGGTTCGGCGAAATGAAGTCTGCCGCAACCTAACTGCCGTCTACGGGAAGATTTAGTCCATTCTCAAAACGACAGCACCCCGAATCTTCCCCTGCTTGAGCAAAACCAGGGCTTCATTAGCTTCCTGTAGCTTGAATTCCTGGACTTCGGGGACAATCGGGATTTCAGCGGCTAGCTCAAGGAAGTCACGGACATCCTTACGGGTGACGTTGGCGATGCTCTTTATTTCTTTTTCCTCCCACAATAAAGGGGCATAATCCAGAGGGGGGATGGGGTTTCTTTTGCGGATGACCGCCAGCACCAGCCGTCCACCCTTCTCCAGGACTTGCAGGGCGGTGGGCACTATTTCGCCAATCGGGGTGAAGTCAATAGCACAGTCTAGCTTGCCTGGCGGGGTATCTCCTGCCTTTCCTACCCACGCCGCCCCTAGCTTTTTAGCCAGGTTCTGGTGCTCTTCGCTCCGCGTGAAGACAAAGACTTCAGAGCCCCAGAATCGGGCGACCTGAATGATAATGTGGGCTGAAGCCCCAAAGCCGAAAAGCCCTAAAGTCTGCCCAGGCTTAATCCCGGCAAGCCTTAACGCTCTGAATCCTATGGCACCGGCGCAGAGAAGAGGTGCCGCTTGAGA
>CAZCEF010000058.1:0-4801 GCA_964497695.1 uncultured Dehalococcoidaceae bacterium
ACCATAGGTACGGTTGCCATACCAGAGCTGGAGAAGCGAGGCTATAACATGAGGGTGGTACTTGGTTCTCTAGCGGCTGGAGGAACATTGGGCATACTTATCCCCCCCAGCATAGCGTTGATTATTTACGGAGTAATGACTGAAAACCCCATAGGACCACTCTTCATTGCCGGGATATTGCCTGGTATCATGATTACTTTGCTATTTATGGTTCATATTGCGATAAGGGTAAAACTACACCCCGAATTGGCCCCCCCGTTCGAGGCGATGTCTTTGAAACGCCGGGTCTCGAGCGTACTAGGTATGTGGCCAATAGCACTCACCATAATGATGGTGCTCGGCGGGATGTATCTCGGGGTGATGACCCCTACCGAAGCGGCTGCTGTTGGTGCCTTTATCGCTCTACTTTTAGGCCTAGCCTATCGGCAACTCAACTGGTCAGGATTGAAAACTAGCCTTCTGGAGACCGTAAAGACGACGTCAATGATTGTATTCCTTGTCATTGGTGCCAGCATGGTGACAACCGTCTTGACCTATTCATGGGCGACCGATAAAGCGGCTGCCTGGGTTACCTCTTTGGCAGTATCACCGATGATAATCCTGATGCTTATCTACCTCTTATACCTCATTTTTGGGTGCTTTATGGACGGTGTCTCACTGGAGGTAATAACTCTGCCCGTCGTTTACCCGATTATCTCAGCTTTGGGGTTTGACCCTATCTGGTTTGCGATTGTCCTGGTAATCCTTATTGAGATAGGAATGCTTACCCCCCCGGTCGGGCTGAATGTTTACGTCATACACGGGCTACGCCCCAGCATTCCCATGACTGAGGTTTTCATCGGCATCGTTCCCTTTTTCTTCGTGCTGTTAATAGGCTTAACCATACTAACTGCCTTTCCCATAATAGTCACTTGGCTCCCATCTACAATGATGACGAGATAAAAAGCTAGTGGAATTCCAGCCAGATACGGGAGGAATAACTGGATGGCTATCTCCAAAGAATCGGCTGAACGCTTGCGTCGTTTGCAGGCACAAATGGTAGCCAGCGGGGTAGACTTGGTTGCCATTGGGCCCACCGCTAACATGCGTTACCTGCTTGGCTTCATGCCGCTAGCCCTCAAGCGACAGTGTCTCTTACTAGTAAGCCGTGAAGCCAACCGCCTTATTGCGGGCAAACTCAACGCTGTTGAGCTGGAGGCGCACACCGGTATGGAGGCAATCCCCTGGACTGATGAAGATGGACCATATCCGACCGTAGTTAAAGAACTAAAGGCACTCGGTGTGTCGCAAGACAGTGTTGTTGCATTTGATGACGGCATGCGTGCTGATGCGCTATTGCTGCTACAGGAAGCGGTTAACCCCAGAAAATCGCTAACCGCTAGCCCATTGTTAGACGCTCTGCGTATATGTAAAACAGAGACCGAGATTGAAGCATTAGCCCGAGCGGCAGCTCAGGCAGACCGAGCCTTTAAAGTGGGCGCGGACGCCTGCCGTCCAGGCGTAACCGAGCGTGAGGTAGCCAACAAAATCGCCGCTTACTTTCTCCAAGATGGCGCTGAAGCGGTGGATTTTACCATTGTCGCCTCGGGCCCGAACAGCGCCTTTTGCCACCACCAGCCGGGAGACCGGCGTTTGCAGTCCGGTGATACGATTATCATTGATTTTGGTGCCACCCTTAACGGCTACAAATCGGATGTCGCCCGCACGGTTTACCTGGGTAACCCGCCGGCGGAGGTACGTGCGGCTTATCAGGCTGTCTTGGAAGCTAACTTCTGTGGGCGTCGGGCAGTTACGGCAGGAGTACACGCCCACATCGTGGACCTCGCCGCCCGTGGCTCACTGGAACGGGCTGGTTATGCGTCCTACTTTATACATCGCACCGGTCACGGGCTGGGGCTGGAAACCCACGAACCACCCTGGATCACTGCAGAAAGTGACACCCTTCTGCAACCGGGAATGGTCTTTTCCATTGAACCGGGAGTGTACCTGCCTGGAAAGTTCGGCATTCGCATTGAAGATATTGTGGTGGTTACTGAGGGCGGGTACCGCCGTTTGACCGGTTTGGATCACGAACTCATCACAAATGCCTAAAGGAGGTAAAATGGTCAAGCTAACCGTACTCTACAACCTGCCCTCAGACGCTGACCACGAAGCATTTGTCAAGTGGCGCACCGAATCACACCAGCAGAAACTGGAGAAGTTGCCGGGTCTCCTGGAAACTGCTTTTTGGGTGATTCAGGATAGCCTTGGAGGTTCGGCACCATATCGCTATATGAGCGAACTCTTCTTTCCCGACCAGGAGACTTTTGAGAAGGCTTTCTATGACCCAGCCTTTCAGACCGGACTCAGGGAAGACCTCAAGCGCATTATCAATCCACTGTTTTTAGTCTCCCGTCAGTTGCTGAGGCATACCTGAACGCGGTCTGAGGTTCGCCCAAGCCAATGACCAGTGATTGTTCATCATGAAGGGAGGAATTTCAAAGCGGAACTGCTTCCATGATTTCTTATTTGTGAGGTGAGTATCATGTTTTTAAATTCAATTTTTGCCGTAGATTCCCACACGGTAGGCGAGCCAACGAGAATTGTTGTTGGCGGCTTACCCAAAATACCGGGGGATTCAGTAGCCCAGAAAAGGGATTACGTCAGAAGTAAAATGGATTATGTGCGCCAATTTTTGTGCCATGAACCAAGAGGGCATGATGGTATGTATGGGGCACTTTTGACTGAGCCAGGTCGTGGAGAAGCTGATTTTGGTGTTATTTTCTTAAGTACCGTAGGTTACGATGATATGTGCGGACATGGTGTCATAGGAGTATCTACCGTGCTTATTGAAACGGGCATGGTTTCTGTGGAGGGACCTTCAAAAGAAGTCATCTTAGAAACGCCCGCCGGGCTAATCCGAGCCAAAGCCAAGATTACGGATGGCAAAGTTAAAAGCGTTTCCTTTGTCAATGTACCGGCATTTCTCTACAAAGAGAATATGTCTGTTAATGTCCCCGGCTATGGACAGGCTAGGGGAGACGTGGCTTTTGGTGGCAATTGGTACTTTTACGTAAACGCAAAAGAAGTTGGAGTCAGGGTAAGATCGGAAAATATTGATGATTTGATTAAAATCGGTATGGCGATAAAAAACGCCTTTAATAAGGAATTTGATTTAGTACATCCTACAGACCCTAACATAGCAACAAAATTACTGGGTGTTTCTATTTTAGACTCACCGCTCAAAAATAAAGAGGCAGACCAAAAGAATATAGTGGTGGAAGGGAAATTCGTGGACAGGTCTCCCTGTGGTACGGGAACATCGGGTCGCATGGCTATTTTGTTCGCGAAAAACAAATTGACCCTCAATAAAGATTTTGTTAACGAGGGCATTACCGGGACAGTATTCCGTGGTAGGTTAATTAGTAAAACCAAGGTCGGGGAGTATCCGGCGGTTATCCCCGAGATTGAAGGAAGTGCTTACATCACGGGATTTAACCATCTCGTCCTAGACGCGGATGACCCATTTGGGTCAAAGGGTTTCCTACTTGGTCAAAAAATCTAAGAATAGCAGGAGGCAGGATGAAAAAAGAGGTCAAAAAGTTTTCCGGAATTATACCACCGGCAATCACTGTATTTGATGCTAAAGGAGAAATTGACCGTGAGAAAACGAAAAAGTTCATCCAATATTTAATCGCTGAGGGAGTTCATGGGATTTTTATTGCCGGAAGCACCGGTGAAGCTTCCTTGATGTCCATGGAACAGCGGCGGCAGATAATAGATATCGGTGTTGAAGCTACCGCAGGGAAGGTACCGTTATTAGCCGGAACCGGGCATAACAGCACCCGAGTCACCGTGGAATTAAGTAAGTATGCGCAGGAGGCTGGCGCTGATGCGGTTGTTGTCCTGCTTCCCCACTACCCTAGACCGTCAGACGAAGGACTATATCTGCATTACAAAGCAGTGGCTGAGGCAGTTGATATTCCGGTCCTCGTTTACAGCTGGCCCGGGCAATATGGTTACAGCATGTCACCAGAAATGGTCGCCCGCTTGGCTAAAGACGGGTATATCCAAGGAATAAAAGATACTCATGAAGACATCGACCATACCGCCGAAATTATCCGCTTGACAAAAGGAGAAATTACCGTTCTGGAAGGCTACGAAAGCAAAGTTTTGCCCGCCCTTTGCCTTGGTGCTGATGGCAGTATCTGCACCATTGGCAATCTGATTCCCGCCGAGATGGTGGCAATATATAATTTTTTTAAGAGTGGCAAAATAGAGCCGGCTAGAGAGAAACAGCTGGCTATTTTCCCGCTGATTAATTTACTCGCCACCAGACATGATAGTCAGCTCCTCAAAGACAGTATCAAACTCCTAGGACATGATGTCGGCGATGCCTTAATGCCAGCAAGTCAAGTGCCCCCCGAGATAATTGAAAAAGTAAAAGCCGAACTTAAGAAATTAGGCAAACTGAAGTAGCCGTCTGAAAAGGAGCCTCTGATGACAAACAGAAGAATTGAGAAAGGGGTGGAGAGAAGTGACCCGTTTGAGATAGTGGTTAACGGTGAGAAGATACCAGCCTATCCAGGAGAGACCATCGCTGCCGCTCTCTTGGCGGCGGGAAAACGCACCTGCCGACTGACGAAAACAAGAAAGGAGCCGAGAGGTATCTATTGCGGCATGGGCATCTGTATGGGGTGCAGTATGGTGGTTAATGGTAAACCCAACACGCTGGTGTGCCAAACGGTGGCGACACCTAATTGTCAAGTCCAAACCCAGATTGGGGTGGAGGATTGGGAAATTCGGAAATGAGAGAGGTACC
>CAZCEF010000058.1:4901-7442 GCA_964497695.1 uncultured Dehalococcoidaceae bacterium
GTTTGGGGAATCTTTCCCGAAAAGGAAATCGCCTTTCTGCATAATGGCAAAACGGCGATGCTAAAGGCGCAAAAATTAATTCTCGCTGAAGGGGCCTATGACCGACCGATGCCCTTTCCCGGCTGGACGCTTCCCGGAGCAATGACCGCCGGGGCAGCCTTAAGACTGGTAAAAGCCGAAAAGGTGCTACCCGGCGAACGCATATTGTTATCCGGCACGGGACCCCTGCAGCTTGCCTTAGCCGCCTGGTTGGTGCGAGGCGGAGCCACTGTCGTCGCCGTGCTGGAAGCAACCACACTGAAATCCTCTTGGCAGTATCTGCCCGGAATTTGGGGACAATGGGAGTTACTCAAAGACGGACTGGACTATCTACGTGAAATAAACAGGGCTAAAGTACCATTGCTAAGAGGTCACGCCATCGTTGAAGCTAGAGGTGAGAAACAAGTCCAAAAGGCAATATATGCCAAGGTAAATCGGGATGGGAAGCCCATAGCTGGAACTGAGAGGAATGTGGAAGTAGACACTATTATTACGGGATACGGGCTGGTTCCTTCCACCAGATTGTCCCGACTCTGTGGCTGTCTCCACAAATGGCATCCTTATCTCGGGGGCTGGGTGCCTTGCCTTAATGATTACATGGAAACGACTGTACCCGGCATTTTTGCCGTCGGTGATTGTGCCGGCATAAAAGGCGCCGTCGTTGCTCAGGAGGAAGGACGCTTGGCTGCCCTCAGAGTCTGTCAGCAACTTGGGCTGATTACCGCGAAAGAAGCCACTCGCCGTTATTCGGCAATTTTTAAAAAATTGCGAGGGCTAAGGAAGTTTGAGGCAGCCTTGAACCAGCTCTTCGCCATCAGGCAAGGATGGCTAGCCGGTATAGCCGATGACGTGATTGCTTGTCGCTGTGAAGAAGTCACCGTCGGAGAAATCAGGAAGGTCATCGCCGAAGGGTTTACCAACCTCAGTGAAATTAAAAACTTGACCCGAGCCGGCATGGGTCCCTGCCAGGGAAGAATATGTGAACCAGTAATCACTGAGATTATAGCTCTGGCAACAAACCAACCGATAGCCGAAACGGGATTTCTCAGCCCGAGGCCTCCAGTCAAACCGCTACCTTTTGGCGGCGTTGCTGCCTATGAGGGTAGCTAGATTACAGAGAAGCGTTACTGACCTTGAAATCGGGAAAAGGCAAAGGCATCAATCGGCATTGACGTTTTTCCCCGGGTTATGAGCTCGGCAATCAATTTCCCGGTTATTGGCGCTAGCGTGACTCCTTCTCCAGCGTGCCCGGTAGCGATGATGAAGCCTGCTGGCTCAGCCACCTTGCCTAAGATAGGAAGACCATCAGCATGACAGAATGGTCTAAAGCCAGCAAATGCCCTGATGAGATTAACCTCCTTAAATTTGGGCATAAACTTGAGCACCCTTGCTGATATGTGGCTGAGGGTCTGTATGGTTACCCTGGTATCATAGCCGGCAAAATCACGACTGCTGGCGATAGTCCAATTCCCGCTCTTTCCCTGAATATAACTGCCGGCAACACCAAGCTTCAACCGCACATCCCCTGATTTTTCCGCCTTTTCCCTATCAAACGCCGTCGTCAGATAGTCAGCATCCAGAATGTATCGCCATTTTCTATTCAGCGGGAGCGGTTCTGAAACCATGATTTGTCCCCTCTGGGGTCTGACCGGAATCGTCAGACCAACCATCTTGCCAATTTCCGGAGCCCAGGCTCCAGCCGCGTTAACCACCGTTTCAGTCTTGATTTTCTCCCCAGCCGTAACTACTGAGGTAACTCTACCCTGCTCTACCTCAATTCCCCTAACCTCGGTCGCCACCAGAAACTCTGCCCCCAGCTTCCTCGCCGCTAGAGCAAAGCCATAAGTTACCTTAAAGGGGTTCACCACCGCGGAACTCAAGTCCTCTACGCCAGCAATTACATCCTCCCCAAAGATAGGTTCTAGCTTTCGTATCTCGTCTCCCCCGACCAGCCTGACATCCAGTCCAGCCTCACGGATTTTCTGGGCATGCCCTTCCAAGAGCGGGTACTGTTCTTCATCAACACCACACAGCAGAGAACCCGAATTATCATATTCAACACCATAGCCCAGCTCGTCAGACAAGCTTTGATATAGCTTCAGGCTTTCTACTGCCAGCGCCAAAACAGGAGGCTCAAAAAGCTGAACCGGGCACCCGCCCTGATTGGCTCCCGAAGCCCCAAAACATAATCCAGGCTTCCTGTCCACGACGATTACTTTGCTCCCCTCTTTTGCCAAGAAGTAGGCTATCGCACATCCTATAATACCAGCTCCCGTGATAACTACATCTGCATTTTTGTTCACCTTCTGCTTCCCCCTGTTTTGGTCAAAGATACTATCTCAGTTACTTCAACGATCTACCGTGAACGATTGTACCACTTTCTAAGTTAGTGTTTAAGTTTGTTCCATTATTTGACTACACCGTTACTCATCTTGTTGGACGTCAGTCCATCAGCCGGTACCTCAGGAAGGAACTCGTCAAACGAATGCGTTGATACCGTTT
>CAZCEF010000059.1:0-7404 GCA_964497695.1 uncultured Dehalococcoidaceae bacterium
ACTTTGGACGGTCCGGTCGTGAAAGCGGCAATCAAGGCTCTGGAGTCGGGTAATGCTAATCTTATCCTTCCCTACGTGCCCAGGAAGGCGGAAGCCGAGTTAAAGAAAGCGTTTGGCAAAACTCTTCAGGTAAGAAAACAGGGCAAACGGGCACAGGAACTGGCTGACTACTGGTTCTTTGAAACCGCAGTCCGTCTGACCGGGCGGGTGAGGGTGCACCGTACACCGGGCTGAAACCGGCAGGGCTTGATTGGGGTCCGGTGGTGCCGAGGGCGGAAAAAGCCATTGAGCAGAGTAATGCCAAGGAAGTAATTGATTTCATCCTAGATACTGTTAAGGACGAACTGGAAGAAAGGTTCCACCACGCAATGGAAAGGAAGAGCGACGACATAAATGATGTGAAAGCCGCTCGGGAGTATGTCCAGGCTATGCTTGGCTTTGTCCTTTACTCACACGGTGTGTATGCCTTTGTCAAAGGCGGTGGCGCTCACGGGGAAGAAGGAGGCGGGGGAGGGCACGAACATTAGCTCAGATTGAGTCTGAGGTGTTTAAATGGCAGGACCTGCCACGGGAACTCGCGGTTTGAAGATTGCGCTGGCAAGCTACCTGGTACTGGTGGCTGTCCAGCTGGTAGCTTATTTCCTGACCAATATCCTGGCGCTATTAGCCCAAGCCTTGGAGATGCTGAGCGACGTGCTGATTTCCGCCTTCCTTTTGCTTTCCACCTACTGGTCCCGCAAGCCCGCCGATGAATTTCATATGTTCGGTCATGGACGTGCCCAGAATGTCGCTGCGCTGGTCTCGGCTACGATTCTGATTGCCTTTATGAGTGTTGAGACCTTCCGGGAGGCTATTCCCAAGTTCTTGGCGACTCCGGAGGCTGGTGGATTTCAGAACGTTAGCCTGGCTCTGGGAGTAGTCTTTTTCGGCATGGTTGTGATGGCGATTCCGACGATTGATATCTTCCGGACAAAGGCAAGGGGTGCTTCACTTAAAGCGCAGCTGGTTTCTTTACTGAAAGATGAGTTTTCTTACATCGTGGTGCTAATTGCCGTCGTCCTGACGATGCGGGGGTACTACTGGGCTGACCCGCTAGCCTCAGCCATTATTGCGGTGATTATCCTTCTGAGTGGCATTTACCTGTTCAGGGACAATGTTCACTATCTTGTCGGTCGGGCACCTGGTCAGCAATTCTTGGAGAAGGTGGCAGCTACCGCAAGGTCGGTTACTGGAGTGTTAGGTATTCACGACCTTAAAGCCGAGTACGTCGGACTCGATATCGTTCACACCGGCTTTCACATTGAGGTCGCTAGGGGCACGCCGGTAGAAGAAGCCGACCGGATTGCCCACGAAGTTGAAGAAAAAGTCAGCCGGGAGACAGGGTGCCAGCATTGTGTCATCCACGTTGACCCAGTTGGCGGCTCACAAACTTAAGCGTCTTTTTCAAGGCGGCTCTAGCCAGTCTTGATTAGCCTAAGACAGACAGTTATAATATCAATCGGGAAGGGAGCAAGGAATCCCCACTTTTTTCCTTGCTGCTTCTCAGAAGTTGTGCTATGGATTCAAGTCCCTTATCCCCTAAATTTAAGCTGAAAACGCCTACCCTGAACCTTTCTTATCGTTGGAAGCGAAGGTATGACGCAAAGACAACCATCAACGTTAATAAGCCCCAACTTTGAAGCAAATCGGGGGCATGGTTGAAATGTACGGAGGTTACTATGTTTTCTGATAAAACATTAACTCAAGCTCGCCAGGGACTGAAGAATTGGTTTGCAACGATTAAAGAAGCCAAGAGTGACGATGTTTCGGTAGACAAACGGCTCTCCACAATCTCGGACTTGGAGGTAAAGCCGATATATACCCCAGAAGATATCAAAGACTTAGATTTCGCTAGCGATATCGGTTACCCTGGTGAGTATCCATTTACCCGAGGTTGCCAGCCCACGATGTATCGTGGCAAAATCTGGACCTTCCGGATGTTCTCCGGTCTTGGTAGTGGCGAAGATACCAATAAGAGGTGGCGCCATCTGCTCTCTGAGGGTGAAACTGGTTTAAGTACCGCCTTTGACTTCCCGACACTGATGGGATACGATTCTGATTCTCCCAGAGCCAGAGGCGAGGTAGGTAAGTGCGGAGTCGCCATTGATACATTGGTTGATTTTGAAATCCTGACCAAGGATATACCTTTAGATAAAGTAACCACTTCAATGACTATCAATCCACCGGCTAGTGTAATGTGGGCGATGTATCTAGCAGTAGCCGAAAAGCAGGGAGTGAGTTGGGATAAGATAGGCGGCACAATCCAGAATGATATGTTGAAAGAATTTATTGCCCAAAAAACCCTTATGTGCCCTCCGGAACCGTCAATTAGACTGATTAGTGATACTATTGAATTTGGTACCAAGTATGTTCCCCGCTGGAATACGATAAGTATCAGCGGTTATCATATCCGCGAAGCAGGTGCCACTGCGGTGCAAGAACTGGCTTTTACCCTCGCTGACGGCATAGCCTATGTCCAAGACGTCATTGACCGAAAAAGGCTAGATGTTGATGCCTTTGCTCCCCGACTTTCCTTCTTCTTTGATTCCCACATGGACCTCTTTGAAGAAATCGCCAAGTTTCGTGCCGCTCGTAGGATGTGGGCTAAGATAATGTGGAACAGATTTAAAGCAAAGAACCCACGCTCCTGGTGGCTGAGATTTCATACCCAAACGGCAGGTTGCTCTTTAACTCATCAGCAACCCTATAATAACATTGTTAGGACAACTTCTGAAGCTCTGGCGGCTGTTCTGGGTGGGACTCAATCGCTACACACCAATTCCTTTGATGAAGAATTCTGCTTACCCTCTGAATTTGCTGCCACCATTGCCTTGAGAACTCAACAGATCATTGCGGAAGAGACTGGGGTTATTAATACCATTGACCCTCTGGCTGGTTCTTATTTTGTGGAAGCACTAACTAACCAAATTGAGCAGGAAGCCTGGGAGTATATTGAGAAGATAGATAAAATGGGTGGTATGCTCGCCGCTATTGAGAAGGGGTTCCCGCAAAGAGAGGTTGCCAATGCCGCTTACCATTTCAAACAGCAGGTGGACAATGGCGAAAAAACTGTGGTTGGAGTGAATAAATATCAAGCTAAAGAAGAACCTCCCATTGAGATATTGAAAATTAATGAAAAAATAGAAGCTGACCAGATTAAGAGACTCCGAGAGGTGAAGCAAGCTAGAGATAACCGAAAAGTGACCCAAGTCCTGAACGGCCTCCGCGCCGCCTGCAAAAGCGATAAAAATGTCATGCCCTACGTGATTGAGGCGGTTAAAGCCTACGCCACAGAACAAGAAATCTGTGACGTATATCGCGAGGTCTTTGGGGAATACCGAGACCCCGGCTACTTCTAGAGTAGTAACGAAGTATGAGGACGATTGGAGAAGAAACCATGGACTCAGAAAGAAAAATAAGAGTGCTCGTGGCTAAGCCCGGTCTGGATGGTCACGACCGAGGTGCTAAGGTCGTTGCCCGGGGATTTCGGGATGCGGGTTTTGAGGTAGTCTATACTGGCTTGCACCAAACACCAGAACAGATTGCTAATGCCGCCATACAAGAGGACGTTGACCTGGTTGGTCTCAGTTGCCTTTCTGGCGCCCATCTGTATCTTTTCCTTGAAGTAGTGCGATTGTTGAAAGAAAAAGGTGCTGGTGACATTACTGTTATTGGTGGCGGCATTATCCCCACCGATGATATTCCAAAGCTCAAGGAAGGTGGCATTAAAGAGGTCTTCCTCCCTGGAGTGCCTCTCAATAAAATCATAAAGTGGGTTAAAGAGAACGTTAAACCATTAAGAGTGGTTTAAGTACGGAAAAGATGAAAACAAAACTAACCAATAGAATACTGAGGGGTAACATCCGTGCTGCAGCTAAGCTCATGAGTGACCTTGAGGACGGTATGCCGGAGGCGATTAAAGAATTAGAGAACCTTTATCCTTATACCGGAAAAGCCCATGTTATTGGCGTCACCGGTTCGGCAGGTGTCGGCAAAAGTACGCTTATTGATGCTCTGATAAGTAGCTTCCGAAAGCAGAATATGAAAGTAGGGGTCATTGCGGTTGACCCCAGCAGTCCCTTTACCGGCGGAGCACTACTAGGTGACCGGATAAGAATGGAAAGGCATAATACTGACCAAGAGGTCTTTATCAGAAGCCTAGCCACCAGGGGATGGAGCGGTGGATTAGCTAAAGCTACCATAAGTATGATTCACGTTATGGATGCCATGGGGAAAGATGTCATCATTGTGGAGACGGTAGGCTCCGGACAAAGTGAAATTGATGTGGTCAAAGTGGCTGATACGGCAATCCTTGTTTTGGCTCCCGGTATGGGCGATGAAATCCAAATGATGAAAGCCGGAATTATGGAAGCCGCTGATATCTTTGCTATCAACAAAGCAGATAGGGATGGAGCTGATGCCCTGAAAATAGAGCTGGAGAGTATGCTTGGGTTGAAAAACCAGCCGAATAGTGCCTGGAAGCCAAACGCAATCTTGACCCAAGCCATCTACAACAAAGGCATTGAAGAACTGGCAGCGGAAATCATCAGGCATAAGGAATTTCTTATCTCCAGCGGCGAACTGGAAAGGCGCCGCAAAGAAAGAGCCAAGCTGGAGCTAACGGAAGCAATTGAGGACCTGCTGAAAAGTTGCGTTGATAGCGTGCTGGGCAAGAATTACTTAGACAAGCTGGCTGATGAGCTGGTAAACCGAAAAACTAATCCTTATTCGGTAGCTTGTGAGGTGGTCAGTCAGTCTATTAGTAAGCTTAATAAATCAGGTAGCCGCTTGATGAAAAAAGAAAAACAGTCGCACTTTGTCACTAAGCCCTGTGAAAAAGGACTGGTTGAAATATTCACTGGTGACGGTAAAGGTAAGACCTCAGCGGCACTGGGCATAGCTCTCCGCGCTATAGGGCACAATCTCCGGGTTCACATTATTTACTTCATGAAAGGTGATTATCCCTATGGCGAGCGCGAGGTTCTGTGCCATCTCCCTAATGTTGACGTCAGCATCTTCGGTCGAGATTGTTTTGTAGACCCAGCGGATGTTAAAGCAGAGGACAAAGAGGAAGCCGAAAAGGGACTCAAGAAAGCTCGTGAGGTAATTCAGAGCGGCGATTATGATGTTGTGATACTTGACGAGATAAATGTGGCTACTGCCTGGAAACTTTTAGACGCCAACGAAGTATTAGAACTAATCAGAAATAAACCAGAAAAAGTTGAGCTCATTCTGACCGGAAGGTATGCCGACCCTAGACTTATTGAGGTGGCAGATTTGGTGACGGAAGCGGTAAAGATTAAGCATCCGTACGATAAAGGAATATTGTCCCGAAAAGGGGTAGATTATTAGGCTGTCTTGCCACTTAATAGGGCTAGCCATTAAAGACACACAACTTCCCGCCCCGAGCAAGGTTTACAGGGAGCTCTTTTAATAGCCGCGCCTCGCTTAGAACCGCTGACGATATGGGCGGTAGAGGACTCGAACCACTGACCTCTGCGATGTCAACGCAGCGCTCTAACCAACTGAGCTAACCGCCCGACAGAGATAATTCTACAAAATGGCTGATTTCTCGTCAACATCTGTCTTGGGTTTTTTAAGTTACCCTAAATGGGGATACTATTTTGCGCAAAGGTATGATAAAATATCGCACGAAGCTGCCAGAATAGGGGGGTCAGCAATGAAAGTCCTCAAGGGTCTCCTGCTCAGTCTCCTCAGTTTCCTCCTTTTCCTTTCCCTCTCGCTATTTGGTATCGCTTTTACTTTGAAAAGCACCGTCCTTAACGCTAACTTTATGGTTGCTGAGGTGAATAAGCTCAATCTTTCCGTGGTGGTCAAGGACATCGTTGAAACACAGTATGCTCGTCAGTTGCCAACGGAGTACCAGTTCCTTAAGGAGCCGGTATATAAGATTATTTCCGAACAGGAGCCCTGGCTAAAACAGCAGGCAGGTAATGCCATCCGTGCCTTTTATGACTTTATGCTGGGAAAGAGCGATAAGCTTAGCCTGTTAATCCCCCTTGATTCTTTGAAGGCAAATCTGAAGGACAGCGTGAAGCAGGCTTTTCTTAAGCAATTGCCGCCGCAACTTGCTGGCGTGCCGCCGGCAATGATAGAGCAGTATTTTGACCAGTTCTATCAGCAGTTTGCCGCGCAGGTCCCCGCTAAAATAGAGTTCACCGAGACGCAAATGCCGCCCGATTTGATGGTGCAATTCCAGCAGGCAAAGCAGTGGATTGGCTATTTTCAGACCATCTATAATTTACTGATTGTTTTCATGATAATCCTTGTGGCGGGTATCGTCCTTCTCCAACTGGAGGTCAGGGCAATCACCCGCGGTCTGGGCGTTACCTTCCTCACCTTTGGGGCTTTTGAGTATGCCGGTATCTGGCTCGCCAAGCATTTCACTTCTCAAGGCTTTTCTTTACCCGGGATGCAAATTCCGCCCTCCCTTCAAGCCTGGCTCAGCCAGCTAACTATAGACTTTGCGGCGCCGCTGGAGAAGTTCAGTCTGGGCTGTGTGGTGGGTGGAGTAGTGCTGATTATTGTCTCCTTTGTCTACCCAAAGAGGGTGGAGGAGCCGGCATAGCCTCTATTGCCATGACATTGGCTCTCTGATATGCTTTCTCTATAGGGCTATGTCTGTTAAGGGAAAAATCGGTTTTGCCGTAGTTATCGGCATTGCCATCATTATTGTCGCCTTCTCCGGGATACTGTGGTGGAATTTCCGCGCCAGTCGCGAAATTAATCTCCCCCAAGTACCTCCCCCCAATGTCCCGGCGCCAATTCCTGCCCCAACTCCGGCTCCCTCTCCCACAACCACCCCATTCCCTTCGCCGAAGCCAGCCGGAGATGTCCCGCTTGCCACCGCCATCGCCAAAAACCTGGAAATACCGTGGTCGCTGGCGTTTCTCCCAGACGGCAGTATGGTTTTCACCGAGCGGCAGGGCAGAATCAGGCTTATTGACGTCCGTGAAGGTTTGCTCACCCAGCCACTCCTGACCATTGCCGATGTAGCCCATCGGGGGGAGGGTGGGTTGCTGGGAATTACCCTGCACCCTGGCTTCACCAAAAACCGTTTGCTTTACGTTTATTACACTTATCAGTCAGGCGATAGGCTGGCAAACCAGGTGGTCAGGTTCAGGATGGAGGGAAAAGCTCTCCTTGATAGGAAAATAATCCTTAATGATATTCCCGGCTCAGGTATCCACAATGGCGGACGAATTAAATTTGGTCCGGATGGGAAGCTTTATATCACCGCCGGTGATGCCTCTATTGCCGAACTGGCTCAGGAAAAGAATTCGCTGGCGGGCAAAATCCTGCGGCTGAACGACGATGGCTCAATTCCGGCGGATAATCCTTTCC
>CAZCEF010000060.1:0-7382 GCA_964497695.1 uncultured Dehalococcoidaceae bacterium
TCATCGGCGACCCACCGCACCAGAAAGCGGACTAGGGTCTTGGGCACCGAGGCATTGACGTGATAGTGGGAAATGTGGTCTCCGGCGAAGGTGCACCAGCCGAGGGCAATCTCCGTAAGGTCACCTGTTCCGAGCACAATCCCGTCAAGCTGGTTGGCTTTGTTAAAGAGAAATTCGGTGCGATAGCGAGCCTGCACGTTTTCAAATGCGATGTCTTCTTGACCACCGTGTTCAAGGTCTCTCAGGTGTGACCGGCAGGTCCTTATGATGTTCAATCGCTCAAGACTCACCCCCAGTGCCCGGCATAATTTTGTGGCATTGGTCCTGGTTCTCGGGGTAGTCCCAAAGCTGGGAAGGGTGAAGGCATGAACATGCGCCCGCGGTAACCCAAGGAAATCCATCGTTTTGACGGCGACCAGAAGAGACAGCGTGGAATCAAGTCCTCCGGAAACGCCAAGTATTGCCTGGCTCTTTTTGGCGCCAACCAGTTTCTGGGCAAATGCCGCCACCTGCATGGAGAAAATCTCACGACATCTTTCCGCCCTTCTCGCCGGGTCTCTGGGCACAAAAGGGTGGGGTTCCAGAGTGCGCTCCAGTCGTTCTGGGTGTAGGTCACTAACTTCTGTTTCCACAACCCGATATGCCTTAGCTTGTCTGGACATATCGCGAAAACTGGTGGCTAGTCGGCGGTCATGTGCCAGTCGTTCGAGGTCAATATCAGAAACTATAAGCTGGGGATTTGATGATAGGCGTTCCGATTCCCGTAAAATAGTCCCATTCTCCGCTATGATGGCATGCCCGCTGTATATCACATCGTTCGATGACTCTCCGAGACCGGATGATACATAGCAGTAAGCCGCTATGCATCTACCCGACTCGGAAGATACCATTATCCTCCGCCAGTCTGCCTTGCCGAGGACCTCGTTGCTCGCAGAAAGATTAATGAGCACTGTTGCTCCCGCCAGTGACTGGTATTCATGAGGAGACAGCGGAACCCAGAGGTCTTCACAAATCTCTACTCCAACAATTGCCGAAGTAGTCCCGTGCAGTGCGAAGATGACGTCTGTGCCAAAAGGAACTCGCTGTCCTGCTAATTCGATGGTATCGGAGTGTGCCTCCCAACTGGGGGAAAACCACCGGTCTTCATAGAATTCTTTGTAAGCAGGCAAAAGAGTCTTGGGTATGACTCCGAGAATGTGTCCTGAGTTCAATACTACGGCACAGTTGAAAATCTTTTGGTCAACATTCAGTGGCATCCCCACTGTAACGACCATGTCGCCCGCAGCACTTTCGGCTAGGAGCTTATCCAGTCCCTGTTTCGCTTTCCGCAAGAGCGCTTCTTGCTGGACCAGGTCTCCCAGTGTATAGCCAGTTATCGCCATCTCGGGAAAAGTCAGTACCTGCACACCCTGGTTCCTCGCTTTTTTCAAGGCATCGATAATGGTTCCCACGTTGAAATCGACATCGGCTATGCGAAGCACGGGAAGTGCGGCACCGATTCGCAGCAACCCAAGGTCCTTGCTTAATTGAATGTCTTCACTCACCGAGCATCTCCCTCTGGGTATCACCAGCTTTTATCCCTATTGTAAGTGTTTTTCTTACCCTGTTCAAATAAGGGCTCGTTTCACACCTTGTTTGAGTTAAACTCTTGGTATATTTAAAGAGTGGCTCTGTGATGTGGTAAATTTACCGCATAAGTTTCGCTTAAGGAACCAGCGGCTTGGCAAGGCCGGAATCAGCTTTTCTTCAGTCTTCCTTCCGCACCCATGCTTCTTCAGCTTGAAGAGCCTTAACAGTATGCGGTCGAATCTTGCGATATACTTCCCTTGGTGCAAGCGACTTTCCCTCAATCTCAAGCAGTCGAGCCACCGGAATGCCAAATAGCTGCTCATTCTCTTCGAGGTAGGGCTGGATGAGCGCCCAGTCACGGTCGGTAAACTTGACAAATTCGCCACCGTTCAGTTGTTCGATGGTGACCTTCTGATAAGGGTCGCGGACGTATATTGCGCCACCGGAGGCTAGGGAGAATAAATTGCCCCCGGGATATGGCGTCTCAAGCTCGACGATATCTCCATCATCGTCAAAAGTGATTCCATTCAGGATGACAAAGCCGCCACCGTTGAATGGGTCGCCCGCCATAAAAGACTCCGCGAGATAATCAAGGCATGTGCCGTTGATGACAACTCTGGGCTTACCCACCGCATTTATCAAGGGACGCCCGGCGGCGTTTCCCAGAACAAAAGCTTCGCCACCTTTAGCTGCGTACATGAAGGTCTGACCAACATCACCATAGACGACCAGCCTGCCGTCTTTCATAATCTGGGCAAGCTGGTCCTGAGCATTGCCATGGACAAACACCTCGGCACCATCAATGCCTGAAGCCAGATAGTCGCCTGAAGAGCCATAGACATCAATGCGGACATCATGGGATTTGGCGCCTAAACCATTAGCGATAAAGCGATGCCCTTGAGCATGAATGATAACAAACCTGCGGAAGCCCTGCTGATATAACCGCACAACTTCAAGGGCGAGAGAACTCTCTCCTTCGGCAGCAAAAGAACGGGCATCAATAACTATGGTTTGCTTCTTATTAGCTGAGCTTGGGCTTGGTTCTTGCGTATTGAGAAAGATGTAGTCCTTTGAAGGAGACTGACGGATAGACTCAAAGATACTAATAAGGCTTCTGCTGAGGAGAGAAAGCAGGCTGCTGCGGCGTAACTTGCCGGTGGCGTATCGGCGGTCGAGGAGAAGCGTCAATGTTTCAATAGCCTTGCGGCGTTCTTCGTTATTAGAAATGGAGCGCTCCAGCTCCGAGAGGAAAGCGAGAACGTCTTCATAGCTCCATCCCGGAAGCTGTTGCGTCACTTTGCGGAACAACTCCGGAGCAGAAAAGCGGGTAACCGCCACCGGATTGTTTTTGGGGTCATTGGGATTTACCTTTATCTCACCAATGAGGGGCTTTTTCTGCCCACCCACAGTAATCCGCCGGCCGAACTTATCAGTGCAGACCATGGTTGCCCCACCCCCGTTTGGTTGCACCGTGAAGACAAAAGCGCCACCATCGGTATGACTGCCGCCGCGGGCATTCCAGTAACGGTCAGCATAAGACCAGAACCGTGAGTCCTCGGTTGCCAGGCTCTCAAGGGCAGCATCAATAGCCTGTTTTTCGGAAGCGGCAAAGCCAATGGCAACCGGGCCTTCCTGTAAAGCAAAGACCTGTGGGCGCAGCATGCTGGTATCCGTAATGCCGATGAGGCGGAAAACCTTCTCTGCCTGAGCTGATTGAGCGATAAGGAAGAACCAGGGACCATCGGGCGAGCCATGCATATGCACCTGCTGGAGCATCTGGTAGATGCGCTGTTTCTCCTCAGGGAGCAGGGTGAAATCGCGCTCGGTCGTCGGGGCTAATGATTCAATGACATACTCCAGTGGGTAACCGTAAATACGGTGCAACAGGTCAAAGACCAGCACAGAGACTTCGGTGTCGGTCAGGAAGAGGGGATGGATGTTCCTCTGGGCTAGATATTCGCAGATTGAGGCATAGTTGGCGAAGTCGCCATTATGCACCAGGGCTTCATGGAGACCGACAAAGGGATGCGCCCCACCGGGGTGCCAGACTTTGCCCTTGGTCGGATAACGGTGGTGACCAATCCAAACATGAGCCTGGACGTTTTCGAGCTGGTAGTAGCGAACAACGTCATCGCCGTAGCCTACCATCTTGAAAACCAGCATGTTCTTGCCATGCGAGAGAACAAAAGCCCTGTTTTTGCCAGTGGAGGAATAGAACTCACGATTCAGACGATAGGTATTCTGGTAAACAATCTCGTCTTCGATACTTTGCCGGGGCAGTTCGGTATTCGCATCAAGGTTGTGCTTCTTTTTGAACTCAAGTACCACTTCGGGCTTGACACGCACAAAGTACATGTAGACTTCCGGCGGTTTAACCTCAAGACCCTTGATAGTCCTGAAGTCATCAATTCGGGGAGCGTAGCGAACATGGTCAATCTCAAATACGGGTTCAATATGTTTATGTTCTACTTCCTCCCGACACTCGGGCTCAAGGTAAGCAATGCTCAGCAGGTAATCCGTTTCCAGCACTTCTTTGCTTACCCCAAGCTCTTCGGGAACCAGACCAACCGCAGCGATACCACCGCCCTTGCTATTGCCCCGATTGCGCATCTGTATCAGTGCCTGAAGCAGATGGCGTGCCGCAATCTTTTCACTGCAGGCAATACCAATAACACCACAGCCGCCCTCAGCTTCACCTTTGTGAAGCAGAATCGGGGCGTTAGGCGACAAGTTCGACTTCTTGGATGAGAGGATTTTGGTAACAAACTCCGGTTGTGCCATCAGCTACTGTCCCTCTTTACCATGATAGAGCAGCAAATCGGTTCTGCCCCGCAGTTCACGAATGCTCTTTAACCCCAGCTTGCGCAATATATCACGAAGTTGCCACTGAATTGACTCATAGAGCTTGTTCAGACGTTCCGCACCCCAGTCCGGGTCAATTAACAACGAGAGCACCTCATCCGTGGTTGTGATGCCGAAGGTGCAGCCACGTCCACGCTCACAGTTGGCACAGCGACTGCAACCAAGGGCTACCAGTTCTGCTGTCCCCAGTACGCAGCCATCTGCTCCCAGGGCGATAGATTTGGCAATATCATAGGCGGTGCGGATGCCGCCGCTTGCCAAGACCACCAGCTCGTCACGGATGCCCTCTTTCCGCAGGTAGTGATGCACTTTGGGTATAGCCAGTTCAACCGGCATAGCAATGTTCTTCTTGGCGATTTCAGGCGCTGCGCCTGTGCCTCCATATCCCCCATCAATCTGAAGGATATGGGCACCGGCATAATAGCTCCCCACCGCCACCATATCGATATCAGTGGGGGTGGAGACCTTGACACTGACCAGGGCATCGGGATTTATGGTCTTAACCCAGTCAACATGTTTCTTATGGTCTTCCACAGAGTAGACAGAGTGGAAAGGAAACGGTGAAAAGAGGCTCACCCAGGGGACGGATTCGCGCATCTTAGCTACAGCTATGGTTGCTTTGTCGCCCAACAGGTGCCCGCCCAAGCCTGGCTTGGCTCCCTGAGCATACTTGAACTCGATAATAGGAGCGTACTGAATGGTCTCCTCTCGCACGCCAAACATGCCGGTGGCAATCTGGGTGATAACATAGTCTTTATACGGCACCAGCGATTCGGGATAACCACCCTCTCCGGTGCAGGTGAAGGTTTTCCATTGCTTTGCAGCTTTAGCCCTAGCCAGCATCACCTGTTCACTGATGGAGCCAAAAGACATGCCCGCACCATAAAAGGGTATGGGAATATCAATTTTGGGGTCATACGGTCTTCGGTTAAGTGGTATTGAGGTATCGGTGGGCGTTTGCTCGGGAAGCCACTGGTCTTTCGCTAGAAACTTGAAATCCAGGACATCGAACCCTCCCCCCGAATTCCCCACGCGGTACTCCAAGCCGTTGGTGGGAGGTCTGCCTGTCTCCGCTTGGAAACGAGTCGAGAGGATAAGGTCTGCTGTCCAGCGGTAGTCTCCCAGCGCGGGCATCTTCCCATATTTCATTTCTGCGGAGAGGTGGAAACCGGTGCGCAGGTAGTGAGTATGCTTGGCCACGATAAGTTCCAGGTCTGTCTTTTTATTCTTCATAACCCGTAATCCCTTTAAATGCCTCTCGCTCCAGGTCTTTCTGGAACATGGCACGGCCAATTTCTCCCCGGAGGCGGCGCACCTCACGCAGCCCCATAGCTCCCAGCACCTCAAGCATCTGGTCGCGCCAGGAACCAAGCAGATTCTTCAATCGCTGCACACCCCAGGCAACGTCTATCTTCTTAGTGAAGCGGAAGCGGCTGGTTTCTCTATCGTTGCATTCACCAACCATCCTAGCTTCAAGAGCAACCAGCGGTGAAGTATCCAGTGCCACCGCATCCAGTCCGCAGATTATCGCCTTGGACACATGCTCCGCAGCAATGATACCCCCGCTGCCCAGCAGCGTTATCTCATCCCGGCGTCCCACGTTGACAAAGGTCTGATGAGCCTGGCGGATGAGGTCAAGTAGGAAAGCGCCGCTTTGCCCCCGACCGTGATAGTCAGCGGTGAGATGGAAAGTATGGATACCGCAATCAGCATACTGGAGGAGCTTTTTCGAGGACTGCCCCTCAGAGTTAAAGCGCAGCCATACTTGGCTTGAGGGAAACCAGGAGCTAATTTTCTGATAGAACTCTTCGTCCCAGCCGGACATCTCGACAAGCTTCGGTTCAAAGGGTAGATTGCGCAGCATATCGCCTTCTTCCGGGGACACGAGGGGAACGATATGGCTCCCGCTGAACTCGAATTTCCTGAGGGCAGCGATAGGCACAATTGCCAGGGTTTCGTTTTCCCGAGCGGCTTCGGTGAGAACCGTCAAAATGGTTTGTGATGCCACCGATTCCGGTGGTGCATCAAAGAGAATGGGCAATGGAATAGATATTATTACCGGGGTTTTCCCTGCTGGTAAGCCTTCATCATCGAAGGCAAGAAAGGGCGGTTTTTCTCCAATATCCACCACCGTGGAGATAAACTCCCGACCGTGGATACCGTCCCGGGTGGGACGCACGATTTCAGACATATCAGTCCACAGGCTGTCCCATCCCTCGCCACCAAACCTGCCCCGAAAGCCAGCTCCTTTCACCGGTATTCTTCCGGTCTGGGCTTCGTAGTGGACGGCATCGATATATTCTGCGGTAAAATAAGAATCGCCCTGCTGGTAAAACTCCGGATTGTGCTCAATCTTCACCCAATCAGGGTGCTCCGTAGTACAGCGCAGACATCCAACACACAGGTTCTCTCGAGGCGCCATACCTCCTACTGGTCGGTCATAGACTTCATAAATACAGGGACGACTTAAAATAACCTTCCTCCTTGTGCGGTGACGAAGAATCTCTTCAATGAGGAAGAAGAAAAGGCGGTGTCTCTGCACTTTCACCCGGAAACGGCTGGGCCAGCGCGTGGTGTCCGGAGCCGTCTTTGTCTCAATATGGTAACGATGATATTCACTATGCTTCATGACTATATCTACCTCTAAAAATAGCCGAAATCTTGGTTGACCTATTTGAGGCAGATTGGGGGGACTTTGCCCTCGCCGGGCTCCTTGTTTGACGACTGAGTACAGCCCACTCGGCAATGCGCAAGTAGCTGATTAAAGACAAAGAGGTGGATAGAATCATAGTCTTTGATGGGGTTTTTTTTATTATACACCACTTTTTGGTCGTGGTAAAAGTATCTGGACTCATTCTACAAGCTGAAAAGCGGAACTCATAATGTTATTGCGAATATGGAGCCGAGGGGATTCGAACCCCTTACCTCCTGAATGCAAATCAGGCGTTCTC
>CAZCEF010000061.1:0-4627 GCA_964497695.1 uncultured Dehalococcoidaceae bacterium
CTCCCGAAGGCTGTCGCCAGACCGGCGACCGTCGGGGAATGTCAGAGGCGGGCACAGTGGTCAATACTGTGTGTCCCCAGCGCCACCCGGGTGAACTTCTGGAGGACGTAGTTTTCCTCGTTAGTGCATTTGGCGGAGGCAACCACCGCCACCTCGTCCGGCTGATATTGGCTCAGCCGCCTCGCCACCTCGGTCAGTGCCTCACCCCATGACACTTTGGTAAATTCGCCATTCTTTCTCACCAGAGGGCTGGTGAGGCGGTCGGGGTGGGTGATGTACTCGGTACTGCCAAAGCGACCCTTGACGCAGAGTCGCCCCTGGCTTGCCGGATTGCTGCGGTCGCCCCGCACCGAAACGATTTGCCCCCCACGAGTACCCAGATACATCGTACAGCCGACGCCGCAGTAGGCGCAGGTGGTAAGGACTTCATGGTTGGGCTGAACCATCTGCTTGGGCACGAGGGCGGCAGTAGGACATCTCACCACACACTCGCCGCAGGAACGGCAGATAGACTCCATAAAAGGCTTATCACCAAAGGTGCTGACCCGACTGGGAAAGCCCCGGTAAACCAGCTCAATGGCATTGACCATGGTGACTTCATCGCAGGCACGGACACATCTGGCGCAGAGGATGCAGTAATTGCGGTCAAGTTTGAAGAAGGGGTTGCTTTCGTCAACAGGAAGATTTCTATCAATTCGGGGCAAGCGCCGTTCCGTAATGCCCAGGTAAGCCGCCACCTTCTGCAGCTCACAGCGCTGGTTCTCGCAACAGGTGAGACAGTCCAGAGGATGGTCGGCGATAAGCAAGTCAATCACCGTGCGCCGTACTTCAGTTACTGCCGGAGTCTCGGTGCGCACCACCATTCCATTGGTGGCGGGAGTGGTGCAGGCAGTGGGTAGACCGCGCATGTCCTCAATCTCCACCAGGCACATCCGGCAGCCACCGTAGGGCTCAAGGTCGGGGTCGTAGCAGAGGGTGGGGATATAAATGCCGGCGGACTGGGCGGCTTCCAGCACGGTCATTCCCTTCCAGGCTTCAACTGGCTGTCCGTTAATCGTTAAACTAATCTTTTCCATCTCAACTGCTCTTTATTTCATTTCTCCGGCGCCTTTTGATGGCTTGGCTGCCACGACCGGGGCGGGCTCGCTGGGGACCTCTATTTTCTCACCGGAGACTCTGACCACGGCACTGAAGCGGGCCGGGCAGACATCAAGGCAGGTACCACACTTGACACACTTCTCCTGGCCTATGACGTGCACCATTCTCTTGCCGCCTCTGATTGCTTCTGAGGGGCAGTCGCGGAGGCAGATGCCACAGCCCTGGCATTTTTCGGGGAGGATGTAGTAGGAGGTGAGCGCGGCACAAACCTGCGCCGGGCACCGTTTTTCTTCAATATGTGCCTCATACTCGTCACGGAAGTAGCGAATGGTGGTGAGAACGGGATTGGGGGCAGTCTGCCCCAAGCCGCAAAGTGAACCGGCTTTGACCTGCTCGCTCAGCTTCTGTAATAACTCAATGTCTTCCATTCTGCCTTTGCCGAGGCAAATATTAGTCAGTGTGTCCAGCATCTGCTTGGTGCCCAGTCGGCAGGGCACGCATTTGCCGCAGGACTCTGACTGAGTGAAGGTCAGGAAGTAGCGGGCGATGTCCACCATGCAGGTATTTTCGTCCATAACCACCATGCCGCCCGAACCCATAATTGACCCAGCCCTGGTCAGGTTCTCATAATCAACGGGGAGGTCAAGGTGTGTTGCCGGAATACAGCCTCCCGAAGGACCACCGGTCTGGACGGCTTTGAAACGCTTGCCACCGAGGATGCCGCCGCCAATGTCATGGATGACCTGCTTAAGCGGGATACCCAGCGGCACTTCAATCAGTCCGGTGCGGTTGATTTTACCCGCCAGGGCGAAGGTCTTGGTGCCCTTACTCTTTTCTGAGCCATAACTGGCATACCATTCGCCGCTTTTCTGCATAATTGCCGAGACGTTGCCCCAGGTCTCCACGTTATTGATGTTAGTTGGCTTACCCCACAGCCCCGCTTGGGCAGGGAAGGGGGGGCGACTTCGGGGCATACCCCGTTTACCTTCAATTGACGCCATCAAAGCTGTCTCTTCACCGCAAACGAAAGCACCAGCACCCCTTCTCAACTCAATGTGGAAGCTGAAGCCTGAGCCAAGAATATTATCACCCACCAAGCCATATTCTCTTGCCTGCTTCAGGGCAATCTCAAGCCGTTCAATAGCCAGGGGCTTTTCGGCACGGCAGTAGACGTAACCCTGCGTGGTGCCAATAGCATAGGCGCCAATCAGCATTCCTTCAATCACAGAGTGGGGGTCGCTTTCCAGCAGGGCTCGGTTCATAAAGGCACCAGGGTCGCCTTCATCAGCGTTGCAGATTAAGTACTTTATGTTGCCCGGAGACTTGCGGCAAGCTTCCCACTTATGGCCGGTAGGAAAGCCTGCTCCACCGCGACCCCTCAGCCCTGACTTCTTTATCTCTTCAATCACGGCTTGTGGTGTCATACTCAGAGCTCTGACCAGTCCGCTATAACCACCCAGGGCAATATAATGATTAATATTTTGTGGGTCAATAATGCCACAGTTGTGCAGGACGATTCTCACCTGTGGTTTAAGCATGGTCAGCTCAAAAAGTTTGGGGATACCTTCAATGCTACCGTTGCCATCAGTACCCAGTGCTAGGTCGGGGCGGGGGTTATTGTTAACGAGGTAATCTTCAATAATCTGGGAGGCTAAATCAGGAGTGAGGTGACCGTAATAAATATGGGGCTGTCCGGGTTTGATGATATTGATTATCGGTTCAGCAAAACAGAGCCCGATACAGCCAACGTGCGTAATATTTGCCTGAATGTTTTTCTGGGCGAGCTTATTGTTGATAGCATCAATCACCGAGAAGGCACCTGCCGCGCGACCGCAGGTCCCAGCACCAATCAGAATACGGGGTTTAGGGCTCTTTTCCAGAGCCTCCCACTCGGCGACAGCGCGCTTTTTCAGTTCTTCATAGGTCATGGCCATAAGCTTTTCCTATTTCTTTTTCTTGCCGAGAATATCGGCGACTCTTGCTGGCGTCATTCTGCCATAAACGCTGCCATTGACCACCATCACCGGCGCCAGCGCACAGGAACCAAAACAGGCAATTGTCTCCAAGTTCCATTCCAGGTCGGAACTAGTCTCGCCGGGTTTGATGCCCAGTTCTTTTTCCACCTCAGTGACTATCCGTGGTGAACCGCGCACATGGCAGGCAGTGCCGCGGCACACTCTAACTGTCTTTTTGCCCGAAGGGACGAACTTAAACTGAGCATAAAAGGTGGCGACACCAAAAACGGTATTTTCGGTAATACGAAGAAATTTGGCTACCTTCCGCATGGCGTCAGCAGGCAAATAGCCAAATGCCTCCTGGACTTCCTGTAGAATGGGAATTAGGGCATCCTTCTGTCCATTGTGGCGGGACAGAATTGTGTTTATTCGGTCAACTTCCAAATTGATTTCTCAGTTCTAGGCGCGCGCCATTACCGGCTCAGCGCGGCGACCTTCTGCTTGGTAAACTTGCTCTTGCCTTTTTCAGGTGGCAATGGCGGCGGCTTAATCAGCTTCCTGACCGCGCACTGCAGACAGCGTCTGCCCTCTTTAATCGCCGCTGCCTCTCCAAAGCCCAGTTCCACTTCAGTAAAGCTCTTGACTCTTTGTTCCGGATTGAGGGCGGGCATTTTGGCGCGTGCCCAATCAAAGTAGCCTTCTTCTTTGCCCACACAGGGATTATATTCGCGTTTTGGCTCTAATATCTCCTCAATATCTCCCGTGCCACCAAGGTATTGGTCTATTTCCGCGGCGGCTTTTCTGCCGGCAGCAATGGCTTCAATAACTGAAGCGGGACCACTCACCGCATCGCCGCCCGCCCAGACTCCCGGAAGATTGGTGGCGAGAGTATCGGGATTAGCCTTTATGATATTTCCCCTATCAACTTTAAGGTTAAAGCCGGTCGGGATATCTGGCATCTGCCCGATGGCGGCGATTATGGTGTCAAATATCATCGGGAATTCACTGCCTTTAATTGGCACCGGGCGACGCCGTCCACTGGCATCAGGTTCGCCGAGCTCCATTTTAACACAGGTCACCTTTAGCTTGCCCGCCTCGGGGTCAATCTTCACCGGGGCAGCGAGGTAGAGTATCTCAATTCCTTCCTCAAGAGCCCCTTCCACTTCTTCTGGGCTGGCGGGCATTTCGGCGCGAGTGCGGCGGTAGACGATGCAGACTTTCTTAGCGCCCAATCGGAGCGCTGTTCTTGCCGCATCTATGGCAACATTGCCGCCACCAATGACCGCCACCTTTTCGCCAAGATTAATTGCTTTGCCCAGTTTGACCTCTCTCAGAAAGGTGGCACCATCAACGATGCCGGGGCTCTCTTCTCCCTTCACGCCCAGCTTGAGACCCTTATGGGCGCCGGGAGCCACGAAGATGGCATTGTAGCTCTGTTTAAGCAGTTCATCCAGAGAGTCAACTTTAGTGTTCAGCTTAATATCAACCCCTACCGCCTTAATCTCATCAATTTCAGCGTCCAGTTTTTCCGGCGGTAAGCGGTAGTCCGGAATGCCAACACGCATCATGCCGCC
>CAZCEF010000061.1:4727-7354 GCA_964497695.1 uncultured Dehalococcoidaceae bacterium
GGAAGGTTGCGGTATTTCCACTCAAATTCCTCAGCCTCCAGCCCGATGTAATCAGTCACCTGCTGGAGTTCACACTGCTCGTTCTGGGGGCAGAGGATACAGCGCTGGGTTACGGCAACATTGCGCAGGCAGACGTCGTAGGGACGGCAGCGGTCGCGGCGTTCGCAGATAAGACAGCCACAGGGGTGTTCCGCCAGGACTTTCTTTAAGGCTTCTTTTCTTTCCAAAGCGAGGTGAGGCGAATCAGTGGTGACGACCATACCATCAGTGGCTTTGGTGTTGCAGGCGGTCGCCAGTTCAGACATGCCCTCAACTTCAACAAGACACACCCGGCAAGAACCTTCGGGAGATAACATCGGGTGGTAGCAGAGGGTGGGTATATAAATGCCAGCTTTAATGGCGGCTTCCAGAACCGTCATCCCCTCGTTGACTTCTATACTTTTACCGTCTATGGTTAGCTTGATACTGCTCAAGATTACCTTCCACTCTTATTATAGCCTATTGGCTAGGTTTGTCATAATTCAGGCTCGCTCTGCTTTTACCAGTCGCCAGGTGATTATTTCACAGACCACTATTATATCCTCAACGGGCAAATAATGTGAAATGGTGCTATCAAAGAGGATATTCCCTTCAGGGGGGAACTCCTCATCACCCCGCCACAAGACTAGGGTAATCGGCACCTTGGGGAAGGCATCAATGGTCACTGAGACATCCCCGTAGCTGGCGGCACGACCCCCCAGCATTTGCGCCACGCTCAGCAATTTCTCCGGCTCATTGCCAAAGCGCTTGATGAGTGGTTTTATTGCTCTCTGGTGGAAGGTGGGGTAGTAGTTTGTCCCTTCCGGAAGTTCTTTGAAAGAAATTAGGTTATTGGTGAGAGCAGTCCCTTTGGCGAGGATGAAATAATGGAGAATCAAAATTTTATCTCGTATTGGAGCCGCCTCTTTTTTATCTGCCAGTGTAACCTCGCCATCAGGGATTAAAATTGAGTAGGGCTGGTTCAAGTATTCAAGTAGGACTGAATTCTGGGAGGGAATGTATCGGGCACCGCTACGGCGGCACTGTTCTTTAACGTTTAACTTGGCTAATTGCTCGCGGGCTAGTTTAAGGGCAAGCTCGTAGCCGTATTCTTGGTTCTTGACTTCCATTCTCAGCTATATCTCAAGCCAGGAATGAGAATAAAGTGATTCGCCGGTTAGCACACGGGTCGTTTTAGCGTATTTGATTTGTTCTTCGGTCAGCGAGGCAGGGTCGGGCTTATCGCCATCCATCACCCGGTGCACCACATTTATGATGTCCGGTCTTTCCCCTCGGGCAATCTGGATTAAATCGGCATCAAAGGCGTCAACAATCGCCGAATAAAGCCCGTGGCGCATCAGCATAATCAGGTAAGTCCGGTTCAGCCAGGGACGGAGGTGGCTGGGAGTGCCGTTGGAGATATTGGACAAGCCGACCGTAGATTTACAACCGGGTGCAATCTCCCCCAGCATTGCCATGAACTCAACGCAGGCTTTCACCTGATTTATCTCAACGGAAACGGGGCTGACAATGGGGTCAATCCAGATTTTCCCATTGGCAATGCCGAGCCGGTTGGCTTTATACACAAAGTCAACTGCCAGCATGGCTCTTTCGTTGGCATCACGGGGCATTCCTTCCACTCCCCAGAGAAGCCCAATCACGTTTGAGTCATATTTCTTAGCTAGGGGTAAGCCCTGCCCCAGCCGGTCCGGCTGGAGGGAAATTGAGTTGATCAGAGGGACATTTTTTGCCGCTTTGAGCCCGGCTTCCATCGCGGTCAGGTTAGTGGTATCCAGGGATAAGGGCTTATCAGTTACTTCCTGGACAGCATTCACCACCCACGGCATTAAGACGTCGCCCTCTTTGCGGGCAGGACCGATATTGAGGTCTAAATAGTCCATCCCGGATTTTGCCTCGGCTTGAGCCAGTTCCTGGATTGGCTTGGGGTTACGCTCTTTGAGCGCCGGTCCGATGGTTTTTGACATAATATTGATATTTTCCCCGATGAGAATCATCTTGCCCTCCTAAGTTTTCCAGTTCTTAAGATAGGCGGGAATATGGGCGCCTTCTCTGGGACCGACCCTAATTTCCCAGCCCGCCAGTTCCTCTTCTAGACCACCGACTTCTGAGGCGATGTAGCCGGGGATGACCAGTTTGTGGTGTTTGACTTTAGTGTCGATACCGCACTTCTTAACAAAAGGCGCTATGGTATCGGCGCCAAACTTGCCCGCCGCCCAGGCGGTCATCACCGAAAGCCCTTCCGTATCTTTGACCAGAAGCCAGCTGGGGACTTTGCTGTTTTCAATCTCGCCGGAGACGATGAAGTAAGTGAGAGAGAAGTTAGAGGTAATGAGTATGGGTGAATTCTCATTGGGATTATTGATTTCGTAAATACCTTCCTTGGTGGCGAGGGGGCGCTGGGGGTCAGTGTAAATGTTCATCCTCTCCACAAGCAATGGGAAGAGGCTCTCACCTTTAAAATCAGACAATACGATGATGCCAGCGTATTTGGCGATGAACATTGAGGCAATTATGGCTTCTTTCATCGGGTTACTGGTCATTTCACAGGGGAAGGTGATGGTGGGGAAGCCGAGGGGGCGGAATTTTTT
>CAZCEF010000062.1:0-1743 GCA_964497695.1 uncultured Dehalococcoidaceae bacterium
GGGGTTGTGGCTGATCTAGTGTCATTGGTAGTATTGGTGTTACCCTTGGTGAGTCAGTCACCGTAATACTCTCAACTATCGTAATCACTGCCGGTGGGTATATCCTGGTTAGGTCACTTACGCCAATATTCTCCGCCACCCTTATCACTGGCGATGGGCTCGTCTGCGGTAAATCAGTCAAACTAATGTTCTCCACCACCCTTATCGCTGGCGATGGGCTCGTCTCGGGTAAATCATTTACACCAATATTCTCCATTACCCTAATCTCTGCCGATGGAGTTCCACTGCATCCGGCAAGACTGCCCAGAACCACCATAGCGGCTGCTACTACCGTCGCTGACACAGCTGCGAGCGCCAATCTATCTCTCGCCATTATCAAGCCTTCTCAGGTCCATGCCGATTATCATTATCCCGTTTTTTCCTAGAGCTTGCCTCCCTCACCAGCGCCACCCGCACCGCCTCGGGCAGCGTGCTCACCGCAACCATCTCAATCCCTTTGACCGGGCTGATTTTGCCAATTCTCGGCACCAGACAGCGCTTGAAGCCCATTCTCGCCGCCTCAGTTATTCGGCGCTCTAACTGAGCAACTGTCCTCAACTCCCCGCTCAACCCAACTTCCCCGACAACTGCTAATTCGGGGTCAACCCCCACGTCACGGAAGCTGGAGGCAATTGCCAGCGCCACACCCAAATCCGCCGCCGGCTCGCCAACCTTCAGCCCGCCGATGACATTCACGATGATGTCCTGATTACCCAGCCGCAAGCCGACTCTCTTCATCAGCACCGCAGTTACAATGAGCAATCGGTTGAAATCAACGCCGTTTGCCGTACGCCGCGGCATACCGAAGCTGGTGGTTGAAGTCAGCGCCTGGATTTCCACCAGAAGCGGACGACTTCCCTCCAGAGTCGGCACCACCGCCGAACCGATTGCCTCACCCCAGCGCTGGGAGAGAAAAGCCTTTGACGGGTTGTCCACCTCCACCAGCCCCTCCTCCTTCATTTCAAAGACCCCCACCTCATTGGTTGAGCCGTAGCGGTTCTTCACCCCGCGCAGCAGGCGATATGAGCTGAAAGCCTCACCCTCAAAGTAAAGCACCACATCAACGATGTGTTCCAGGATACGCGGACCGGCAATTGAGCCTTCCTTGGTGACATGCCCGGCGATAAATACCGGAACCCCGCTCAGCTTTGCCCAGTGCATCAGTCGCAAGGTGCACTCCCGAATCTGGCTGATACTCCCCGGCGTGGACTCCACTGCCGATAAATAGACCGTCTGAATTGAGTCCACCACCAGCAGGCTGGGCGAAAGCTCCTCCGCCTGACCCAAAATAGCATCTAGGTCGGTTTCTGCCATCAGGTAAAGTCCTTCCCCGGTTATCCCCAGTCGCTGGGCGCGGAGCTTAGTCTGGTGCAGGGTTTCTTCCCCGGAAGCGTAGACTACTTTACCCTTGTCTCTGGCGATTGCTGCCGAAGCTTGAAGCAAAAGCGTGGACTTGCCGATGCCCGGGTCGCCGCTGATAAGCACCAGCGAGCCGGGCACCAGCCCCCCACCCAGCACTCTATTGAACTCAGAAATAGGTATGGCGATACGTTCGGCAGTGGGGATAGTCACCTGAGACAACTCCTGGGGCGGACTGATAATAGACAGGGGGTGGGATGAGGTGATTGTCGCGGTTACCTGGGTCTCAACAAAGGTATTCCACTGCTGGCATTCCGGGCAGCGCCCCAGCCACTTGAGGCTTTC
>CAZCEF010000062.1:1843-7296 GCA_964497695.1 uncultured Dehalococcoidaceae bacterium
TTGGGACCCATGGCAAAGCCGAGAATCATCGCTTTCTTGTTCGCCTGGAAGGCGCATTTCTGTGCCACCTTGGCACAGGTCGGCACGCAGGATACCGCGGCGATGCCAAGGAGGGGGTTAAATGCCTCTTTGTTCTTGGTTATCTTGTAGTAAATCAAACCCCCCGCCAGTCCACCCAGCCCGGAAAGCGTCAGGGCAAGCATACCCAGGATAAGCAGGAGCAGGACTTTGGGATTGAGGATGACATCCACGCCGAGCAAAGCTCCTAAAGTAAAACCGAGGAAAAACGTCGCGCCGTACAGTAGCGTACCCGAGATAAACTCTATGTATCTCGTTACCTTGGCTTCTTTAATTGCCAGCCCGACAAAGAAGGAGGCAAAGAGCGGGGCGGCAACCGGAAACAGCAGGCAAAGCACACCCGTAGCAATCACCGCAAAAGCGAACTTGGCACCCGGCGATACCGTTGGGATGGAGCGCCAGTCCATCTCGATGCCTCTTAAACCCTTGGGCACAATCTTGGTCAGGAAAGGATAACCGGCATAACAGACACTCAGATAGATGTAAGCCACCACGGTTATCGGCACAAAGAGTTCCTTCGCCATTATCAGAGAACCGTAGAGCACCATCGGACCATCAGCCCCACCCACCAGGGAAATCGCCGCCGCCTCCTTTGGCGTTAGCCCGAGAGCCATTGCAATCGGCAGAGTGAATATGGTGCCAAACTCAGCAAATACAGCGAGAAAGAGGCTCATAAATGGTTTAGCCAGGAGATAGTCTATGTCAGTAATGGCGCCAATTCCCATAAAGACCAGACAGGCGATGAGACCATTGCTGAAGGTGAAACTATAGATTGGCTGGAGAAAGTCTATTTGCAGGAAATACATCACCTCCTCAATATTACCGGCAAGAGGGTTGATAAAGAGGGTGCCCACTTTACCGGCTTCCATTACCATCAGCCCGCCATTGACCCCCAGCATCCCGATGCCCATCGGTATCATCAAGAGAGGTTCCAGAATCTGCTTCCAGCTCAGCCAGATTAACAGAAATCCCAGAGCTATCAGGAAAATTCGGGCGAAGGCTATCTCTGGTTCAGTAATAAAGAAGGTATAAATACCCTGGAAGAACTGCAAGATTGGCATACTTAAATCTCCACTCTAGGACTGCACCTCTGGTTTTTTGGCGGCTTTTTTTGCCCCTCTTTGAATTACCGCAAAGATAGCTTTAATTAAGGCAGCTACCAGAAAGGCAACAACCATGGTAATGCCAAAAGTTATTAACGTGAATTCAAAAGCTCTGAGTAACATATTATTGAAAGCCCTCCCCCAGCCTACAAGCACCGGGCAGTTTCTTCATGCTGACTTCTAGTATTCAATTACGGCGATGACATCACCCGGCTTGACTGTCTGGTCAGCATTGACTTTCAGGGCAGCGACGGTGCCGCCAACCGGAGCGACAATAGGGTTCTCCATCTTCATTGACTCCAGAACACAGAGGGTGTCGCCTTCACTGACCTTGTCGCCGACCTTGGCAGTTACGCTGATAATCTTACCGGTAATGGGAACCTCAACTACTTCCTGCGCCAAATTTCAGTTCCTTTCTCAGTTATCAGCCTTTTAACCGATTTTTATACATCAAAAAGGGCGGTTAGTCAACCTCTCTTGTCCACCGCCCTTCAAAATGATGAATTGGTGTTCACTATTATATACTATTTGATTTTCGGTTATCAAGGCGCGGCGCTTACCGGTGCCGCCGGACGAACCACAATCTCACCATTCTCCAGGTCCACGACCACTGTGTCTCCAGCGCGGAATTTGCCACGAAGCAGGTCTTCCGAAAGTTTATCTTCCACCATATTCTGGATAACGCGACGTAACGGTCGTGCCCCGAAAATTTCATCGTAGCCCTTCTCACCGAGAAAGTCTTTCGCCGCCTCAGTTACCTCCAGCTTGATTTCCTTCTCCTGCAATTGCTTCGTCACGGTACTGAGCATAATATCAACAATCTTTCTGATTTGCTCCTTGGTCAGCGAATGGAAGACCACGATACCATCAATACGGTTGAGGAATTCGGGTCGGAAGGTCTTCTTCAACTCGCTCAGCAGGTTCTCCTTCATCTTTTCATAGGCTTCCTCACGCGTCTTGGCATCACTACTGCGGGAAACAAACCCAATGGTGGTGCCCTTGCGGATGAGCTCGGCGCCCACGTTGCTCGTCATCACAATAATGCTGTTGCGGAAGTCAACCCGGCGACCCTTGGCATCGGTCAGATAGCCATTATCAAATATCTGCAGGAGCAGGTTGAATACGTCTGGATGAGCCTTTTCAATCTCATCAAGGAGAATACAGCAATAGGACTTACGTCTGACTGCCTCGGTCAGCTGCCCGCCTTCCTCATAGCCGACATAGCCTGGGGGTGCACCAACCAATCGGGAGACGGCGAATTTCTCCATGAACTCGGACATATCAATCCGAATCAAGGAGTCCTCACTGCCAAACATGAACTCCGCCAGAGCACGAACCAGCTCAGTCTTACCCACGCCGGTCGGCCCGAGGAAGACGAAGTTACCAATCGGTCGTCTGGGGTCTTTCAACCCGGCACGGGCACGACGAATCGCTTTGGCAATAGTGTTGAGTGCTTCATCCTGCCCCACGATGCGGCGATGAATGACCTCTTCCATATTGAGCAGGCGGCTGGTCTCATCACTGGTCAACTGTACCACCGGAATGCCCATCCACATGCTGACCACTTCGGCAATATTCTCCGCAGTCACCGCCGCCTTCTCCGCCTCTTGCTCCGCATGCCACTCATCTTCCTGAGACCGTATCTTCTCTTCCACCTGACGTTCCTGTTCCCGCTTTTCAGCGGCAAGGTCAAACTGCTGAGCTTCTAAAGCAGTGTTCTTCTCCTTGCGAATGTCTTCAAGCAGTTTCTTGCTGTCCTTGAGACTGAGAGGCATTGTGTGATATTTTATCCTGACTCTTGACGCCGCCTCATCAACTAGGTCAATAGCCTTGTCCGGCAGGAAGCGGTCAGGAATATAGCGCGCCGCCAAAGTTGCCGCCGCATGTAATGCTTCATCGGTTATCGTCAAATGATGATGCTCTTCATAGCGCTCTTTAATACCGCGCAGGATTTCCAGAGTCTGTTCTACGGAAGGCTCTTCCACCAGAACCGGCTGGAAGCGCCGCTCTAAAGCGGCATCACGCTCAACATATTTGCGGTAATCGTCCAGCGTGGTGGCGCCAATGCACTGCAGTTCACCGCGCGCCAGGGACGGCTTAAGGATGTTAGCGGCGTCAACTGCCCCCTCTGCTGCGCCTGCCCCAACCATAGTATGAAACTCATCAATAAAGATGATGCAGTTTCCGGCAGTCCTGATTTCATCAATAATCTTCTTAACGCGCTCTTCAAACTCACCGCGGTATTTAGTGCCCGCCACCAGTGAGCCCATGTCCAGGGCGATTAATCGTCTCTCTTCCAGGGTCTCCGGCACATCGCCAGCAACAATGCGGTGAGCTAGTCCTTCCACAATAGCCGTCTTGCCCACGCCTGGCTCACCAATCAGGGCAGGGTTATTCTTGGTACGCCGACTCAGAATCTGGATGACGCGCTCAATTTCCTTGTGCCGCCCGATGACCGGGTCAAGCTTACCATCGCGGGCTCTCTGAGTAAGGTCAATGCCCAACTGGTCCAGAGCCGGGGTGCGGCTTGTCGTGCGGGCGAGTTTGCCCCGGGAGGTACCCTGGCTGAGGATATGAGTAACCTCGGCACGCGCTTTTTCCAGTGTAATGCCGAGACTGTCCAGGACACCTGCGGCAACACCTTCGCCCTCACGCAACAGCCCAAGAAGAAGGTGTTCTGTACCAATATAGTTATGACCCATCTGGCGTGCTTCATCAATTGCCAGCTCAATGACTCGCTTGGCACGAGGGGTTAACCCGGTCTCGCCCGTCGCTGGTTTCTCACCCCGTCCGCTGATGAATTCAACCGCGGAGCGGACTTTGCTCAGACTGACACCCAGATTAATCAGGACTTTAGCGGCAACCCCCTCGTCCTCCCGCACCAGACCCAGCAGAATGTGTTCCGTGCCGATGTAGTTGTGGTTCATCAGGCGCGCTTCTTCTTGAGCCATGGTCAGGACGCGGCGGGCTCTTTCTGAGAATTTTTCAAATCGGCTGGTCATTTTCCTCTTGAGATACCTATCCTGTCAGCATAGTCACTACTCATAGTATAGGGCAAAACAGGGAACAGGTCAAAAAGCCCCTTGGCAATGGCATATTTTCCGCAAGGACTTGCGCCCTCAGTATCGTCTGCGCTGAGGCGTTTCACTTCCGTGTTCGGGATGGGAACGGGTGGTGCCGCCTCGCTCCAATCACCAAGAGGCTCTTTAGCGACTTAAGCAGTCTTGTTAAAGTTCAATTAATAATATCAAATCCAGCTAGGAATTTCAAGGATTAATTTTAGCAACACCTGTCCGGCAGATGAAAAGCCGAGCTTATGCCCTTTTAGTACTAGTATTCCGAAAAACGATAAAATCTCTTGACAATCAGCCAGACAAGTGATACCTTATTCTTGTCAAATTTTCCCAAAAAGTGGCTGTCCTGGCTGGGGGCATTTTGATAGTAATCTTTGGGGGGTGAAAAATGACTGTAGAATTAGTTCACATCGGGTTTGGTAATATCGTCGCCATGAACCGTGTCATTGCCATGGCTTCCCCCAACTCAGCCCCCACCAAGCGCGTTATCTCCGAGGGCAGGAATAAGGGTCTGCTAATTGATATGACCAACGGTCGCCGCACCAAGGTAGTCATCTTTGTTGATAGCGGACATGTTATCCTGGCAGCTCTTGCTCCGGAGACCATCGCCGGCAGACTGCAGACCACCCGGACTATTCCCACCCGACTTGACCTGGTTGAAGAAAAAGATGCACAGTAATCCCCCAATCAATCTCCAAGCCAAGCCATTGCTTATCGTCCTCTCAGGTCCTTCAGGTGCCGGCAAAGACGCTGTGCTCAGTCGGATGAGGGAACTGGACTATCCTCTCAAGTATATTACCACGGTAACCACCCGCCATCGCCGCGCCAGTGAAAGAGACGGAATTGATTACCACTTTGTCACTCCTGAAAAGTTCCAGGAATTACTCAAGAATAAGGAACTGCTAGAGCATGCCAATGTCTATGGCAACTGGTATGGCGTGCCCAAGAAGGCAGTCAAGGACGCCCTTGACGAAGGCTGGGACACCATCGTCCGGGTGGATATTCAGGGGGCGACCACTATCAAGAAGCTCGCACCGGAAGCCGTCTTTATCTTTTTGACGCCCCCTTCTCTTGAGGAATTAAGGGAGCGACTCTACGAGCGCCTTACTGAATCTTCCGCCGACCGTGCCCTGCGCAATAAGATTGCCCAGGAAGAGATGAAACAGCTGGCGCTATTTGATTACATCGTGTTTAACCG
>CAZCEF010000063.1:0-1794 GCA_964497695.1 uncultured Dehalococcoidaceae bacterium
GTGGCACCGCCGTTGCTAACGCGAATGCCAGGCTTGTTCGGCATGCCAATGACTGTCTGGAGGGGATGCTCCGGGATGCAGGTTCGCTCAAAGATATCGTTGTAAATGCCATAGGCAACGGCATTAACATCCTTAATGGAAATAGCCGCATCCTTTAGAGCTTCTCTGGTCGCCATCTGTGCCAGCTCGTAGTAGGTTTTCTCATACCATTTGCCCCGGAACGGTGTCACCGCCGCCCCCACGATGCCCACTTTCCTTGCCACGTTTACGCCTCCTTTGACTTGGGTGAGGTTCTCGCTTACCTTTAGAAGTTAAGGAGAAATTACCATGATTAGTAAGACCTCGGCATACCAAGGACATGTTCCCCAATATAATTCAGAGCCATCTGTTGGGTCACTGGTGCCAGTCTAATCAGGTTAATCTCTCGCCACCATCTTTCCACGTGATATTCCCTGGCATAGCCATAGCCGCCAAAGATCTGCATTGCCCAGTAAACTGCTTTAATGGCATTTTCCACGGCGACCACCTTTGCCATGTTAGCGGCGGCGCCAATCTCGCCCAAATCAGCCTGGCTCTCCCACAGGGCGGCAGCTTTGAAATTCATAAGCCGGGCCGCTTCCAGCGAGGCGTGAGCTTCACTCAGAGGGACCTGTAATGCTTGGTATCCTCCAATCGGCGCGTCATCAAACACTTTCCTTTGTTTGGAATACTCAATGGCTCTATTGGTAGCGAGCTTGGCAAGACCGAGGGCCGCTGCGGTAAAACTCATTCTTTCCGTATTTAACATACCCAGCAGTGAATACCAGCCCTGGTCCAGGGGCGGCATCAGCGCTTCTTCCGGTAGCTCCAATTCATTGATGCCAACCTGACATGAGTGCGAATAATTTATGCCATGCTTGGGTATGGGACTTACTTCAATCGCCGGGCTGGGCAAATCAGCCAGAAAAAGACTCAGCCCAAACACCTTTTTGGGAGCCTTGTCTTTGGGTGTGGTTCTGGTGACAATCACCATTACTCTAGCTCGGTCGGCACCGCTGATGAAGGTCTTGTTACCGTTCACCAACCATTTATCGCCTTCTTTGCGCGCTGTCGTTTTCGTGTTGAGGGTGTTGGAACCGGCGTCCGGTTCAGTGAGCGCTAGGCAACATTCCAGTTCTCCGCTAGCTATTCCCGGCAGATATTTCTCCTTCTGCTTGTCAGTACCATGTTTGGTGATGCCCAAAGCGCCAAAGATTTCCGAGAGGATAAGGTACCAGGCACCGCCCAGTCCACAGCCGTTGGCGACCAATTCCTCCATGGCAATAAGCAGTTCGGTGATGCCTCTTCCGGCGCCACCATACTCTTCTGGAATGACAATTCCGGTGAAGCCTGCCTCACTGATAACCTTCCAGAATTCCCCGGCAAACTCCTGACTTTCCTCTTTCTTCCGCCAGTATTCGGGACCAAACTCTTGGGCAATTTCCTTCGCCGTACTGGCAATCATTTTCTGTTCTGGCGTCAAGTCAAAATTCATTTTGCCTCACCTTGCCTCATTTGACTGGTGACTCAGATATTTGCCCGCTTGAGGTAAGCCTGCCACCGAATATTTACCCAGTCCTGCCATTCGTTGATTTGCTGTTGAGTAAGATTTTTGAATCTGCCTTGCCTTACAAAGTACTCGCTCAGAGGTTTCAGATTACCCTGGCGAGCCAGCGATTCGCTGGCTGAGGTAAGGTGGAAAATGCCATTCTCAATCTCGTAAAGTATCACCAGCCCTGTTTGCACCGCCAGTTTCCCGATTTCAACGGTGTCACT
>CAZCEF010000063.1:1894-7167 GCA_964497695.1 uncultured Dehalococcoidaceae bacterium
GTTAATTCCCTCCTCCCCATTGCTTTCAAGCCGGCAACCAGACCGGTGGCTGACGCTCCGGTGGAGGCAAATGGTGTGTTGACACAGGGGACACGAGCTGAGCTCAGCGGATACATACCCAGCAGTACCGTGAGACAGCTGGCAGGTACCGTGATAATCGCTTGCCCTTCCAGTGCCTTCAAGATATGGCGAAAAGCCAGAGATAGCGCACAGCCAGGGCAACTTCTGTTACCTGGCAGCAGGTATTCCTCTTCAGTTAGAGTAACTGCGCTAATTGGCAAAGTTAAATCCTTCTAAATATTACATATCCATTCCGGGTGTTCCCGGTTTAAGCCACTTTCCCCCAGAGGTGGCAGAGACTTTTTTACCGCGGCAACTAACTCTCCAACTTTAACATCACGGCCCCCCAGCCCGACAATGAAATTGCGGATGACTGCCTTCACATCGCTGCCATAAAGGGCTGCCTTGATTTCAGAGCAGGTGGCACCTTCTGAGCCGTAGCTGATATTCTTGTCAAAGACCACGATAAGGCGGGCTCTTTCCAGCGCTCTGACTACCTCCAGCTTGGGGAAGGGTCGGAATACTCTCAAGCCCAAAACACCCGCCTTATAGCCTTCTTTTCTCAGCCTGTCCGCCGCAACGATAGCTTCCAGCGCTAAACTGCCCATAGCTACAATTACTATGTCAGCATCGTCCAGGTGGTTTTCCCACGTCAGGCGAGCATAACCTCTGCCAAAAACCTCACCGAATTCCCACCCCACCTTGATTATCGTTTCTCTTGAGTTTTGCAGAGCTTCTTGGAGGAGATATCTCAGTTCCATATAGCCATGACACAATACGCCTTCAGCGTTAGCTCTGGGATTGGCTAGGGTTACTAGGTTATAGTTCTTGGGTCTAGCCGGGTCAAGTACGGTGTGAGGCTGGTAGGGTGGTAAAAACCGGTCTATCAGTTTCTGGGACGGAATGTCTACTGGCATATCAGTGTGGGAAAGGACAAAACCGTCATAGCAGACCATAACTGGCACATAGATTGACTCAGCAATCTTATAGGCTTGAATTATCGTGTCCAGTATCTCCTGGTTATTGCGGGCATAGAGCTGTATCCAGCCAGTATCTCGCTGAGATATTGAGTCCTGCTGGTCATTCAGTATGTTCCAGGGCGCCCCGAGAGCACGATTGACGCAGGCCAGAACTACCGGCAAGCGGGCGCCAGCAGTCCAGTGCAGTATTTCATGCATATAAGCTAACCCGTGTGAGCTGGTGGCAGTGAAGGCCCGGGCGCCCACCATTGACGCCGAAGCACAGACCGTAAGGGCACTGTGCTCACTCTCCACAGCAAGGTACTCAGCATTGAGCTCTTTCCTAGCGATAAATTCAGAGAGCGCTTCGGTAACCGGCGTTTGAGGAGTGATTGGGTAAGCCGCAATCACCCGGACACGGCAGAGTTTGGCTCCCAGCGCTGCGGCTCTATTACCATCAACTATCTGAAGGTGACTTTTTTTGCCTGACTTCTGCCGAGCCAAGACCATTTATTTTGCCCTCTCAAGGACAAATTTCTTCACTCACCATGGTTATGGCGTGTGTGGGACATACCTGGGCACAAATGCCACAGCCTTTGCAGTATTCAAGGTTTATCTGGATAAGCGTCGTCTTGCTGATAATGGCTTCCGGGCAATAGAGCCAGCATTGAAAACAGGCTGGTTTGTTCAGTCGGGCGGGGGTGCATTTTTGCCGGTCTACTACGGGGCGGAGACTGCGCCATTCCCCAGTCCGACCCGCTTCACCAACGGTTGGACTTGACTCACTGCAAATATGCTGACAGTTCCTGGTGCCCAAAGCTCTCCTCACGTTTTTGCCACACTTTTGCTATTTCGTAACTGCGCCTGACTGCGGTCAGGTTGACTTCTAGAGCCGTCCCAGAGAACCTTTCTTCTATTACCTTTTCTATACTTGCCAGACTCACTGCGTTAGTAGCCCGAACCAGAACTCCCAAAATAGCAGTATCAACCACGGTGAGCCCCGCCACCATCAGCCCCAGCTCCCGGCACACCTCGGTTGCATCAGCAGTAGCAATGTTGAAATTATCCTTAAGGTTAAGTTCTTGGGGAGGCAAAGGGGAATTGACGATAAGCCAGCCATCTTTGCCCAGCCCACTGAGCACCTCCTCACATTTGAGTAGGGTATGGTCCAGGATAACCACCACATCCGGCGTCTCTATTTGGCACATGACCAAAACGGGCTCCGGGGCGATTCTGGTTGAAGCACTGACGGGCGCCCCTCTTCTTTCAGCACCGAAGGTAGGAGTAACCGTCACTCCTCTGTAGCCATCAAGGTAAGCCGCCTGCGCCACTATCTTGGCGGCGGTTACCACTCCCTGACCGCCGCGTCCGTGCCACCTGATTTCATAAGTCCTCGTCTTCAATAGTGACTCCACCACAGCAAGTCCTAGAGTACCATGTGCGCTGTTTTCGCTTGCTTCTCCTTCGGTCAGGAAATATCTATGCTGTCCAAAAGCTGGGTAGTATCCACCATGGGCCACCCACCTTTAAGAGTCTCCAGGTTGACAAAGGTCTCGGGTCTCACGATGCCAGGTATAGCTGAAATTTCTTTCTCAATTAAGTGAGCAAACTCCTCTGGCGACCGCGTAATTACAATAGCAATCATGTCATACCTACCCGTGACGAAAGCCAGATAACACACGTTTGGTTTCTTGGCTAATATGTCAGCTATTTCTCTTAGCTTAGCCACCTGAACCTGTAGCGCCATGAAACCAATAAAGTTGTAGCCTAATTTACTTATATTTGGTGCGGCAACGGTTTTGATAATATTATTTTCAACCAGGGCTTTAATTCTTTTTCGTACGGTACCTTCCACAATATTCAGTTTTCGGGCTAGTTCCACTTGCTTGGCTCTACCATTCTTTTGCAGTTCCCGTATCAGTTCTACATCAAGTTTGTCAAACACGTTACCTCCCGATACGAAAATCGTAAATTTCTAGAGTTTCAATGTTCACTATCGCAAAAAATTATACAATCAATTAATGTATTTGTCAAGATACTACCGTTGGAATAATGGAATTAGGCAGTCAATCCAAAGAGAAAAGAAGGTGGGAGTATGGAGAGAAGAAGCTAGGGCGTTACTTCCTGGTTATTCTTTGGTTTGCTTTGTGACCATGAGGTTGGAGGTTCAAATCCTCTCACCCCTATTTTTTATTTAGACGATAATATTGAGTGTTGCCGGCATAACATAGAAGCGCGCCGGCAGTTCGCCCAGCAGTTCCCCATCCGCCTGCAAGGCTAATGGTTCATTAGACCGTATTTCTATTTCTCTGGCTTTCTTCAGTTGGACTTTGGGGTGGGTCAGGTGGGTGCCCTTATAGACACGGGGGAGGGACCAGAGGAGGTCAGGCTTGCTCAGGTCACCAATTACCAGAACATCAAGCAGACCGTCATTGAGGTCGGCTTCTGGCGCTGGAAACATGCCGCCGCCCCCGTACTTCCCGTTGCACATCAAAACCGTACAGACTTTAGCATCTTGCGCCTCGCCGTCAATGGCAATTGATACACCTTTGTTCCGGTAAGAGAGCAGAGTGCGCAGTAGCCCGGTAAGGTAGGAGGCAGTACTTCGGAGGGCTTTAACTTTCTGGGTGGTGGCTTTGACCACTTCAGCATCAAAACCGATGCCGGCAAAGTTAACAAAGAGTCGCCGGTCAATCTGGTTACCATTCTTAAACTCAACAACGCCCACATCCACTGTTCGTCTTTTGGGGTTCATCAATATCTGACAGGCTTTGGGATAGGAGCGGGGTATGCCGATAGTACGGATGTAATCGTGACCGGTGCCGGTGCTGATAATGCCGAGTGTTACATTAGTGATACTGTCCGCCTCATACAAGCCATTGACCACTTCATTGATGGTGCCATCGCCGCCAATGGAAACTACCAGTTCATGCCCTTTCTTTGCGGCCAGTTTTGCCAGCTCTCGGGCATGCCCAGGCGCTTCGGTGAGCTCATGTTCAAAGCGCAGTCCGATGCTTTTGAGTAGGCTCAGAATCTGGGGCAATTTCTTACCAGTCCTGCCGGCACCAGCGACCGGATTGACAATCAACTTAGCAAAAAGCAGTAGTTTCTCCTCCTAGTAACAGTTACAGCGATAGTATAGCACATTCTAAGTGACGGTAAACGTTCACAAGCGGCACAGAAAACCAGAAAGAATATGGCAGCAGGGCAATAAAGTTGACATAATGCTAAAACAGCGGGAAGCCTATTGCCGTTCCGTCTAACTTACCCACTTGCACTCTCGTTTAGAAAGCTGGTAAAATGGGCATTATTTTCTTCCGCCTTTGTCTTTGGGGGTTAAAGAAGATGGCGATGAAAGTGGTCAGAATAATCCCCTGTCTGGACATCAAAGAGGGTAGGGTGGTGAAGGGGGTCAATTTTGTCAACCTCAGGGATGCCCGCGACCCGGTGGAAGCGGCGGAAGCTTATTGTCGGGAGGGAGCTGATGAACTTGTTTTCCTTGATATCATGGCGACGGTGGAAAATCGGGCAACTCGGCTGGACTGGGTCAGGCGGGTAGGGGAAAAAGTCACGATTCCCTTCGCCGTTGGTGGCGGCATCGGAGGTCTAAAAGATATGGAGGAGCTATTTAAGATTGGTGTGGACAAGGTCTCGATTAACACTGCCGCGGTGAAGAATTCAAAATTGATTACCGAAGCCGCAAAGGAGTTCGGCAGGGAAAAACTGGTGGTGGCGATTGATGGGCGGAAAAATCCGCCTGGTAGTGGTCTGCCGCGGCTTGAGGTAGTGATTAAGAGCGGAACGGAAGCCACTAAGCGGGATATTGTGGAGTGGGCAAAACAGGTGGAGGTGCTGGGAGCAGGCGAAATTTTACTCACCAGCAAGGATACTGACGGCACCAAAGCCGGCTATGACCTAGAAATGACCCGAGCCGTGGCGGAAGCGGTGAAGATACCGGTAATCGCTTCAGGTGGAGCAGGTAAACTGGAACACCTTTATGAAGCGGTGGTGATTGGTAAGGCGTCAGCTGTCTTGGCAGCGTCTATTTTTCACTTCGGGGAAATAGCTGTCTCTGAAGCCAAACAATACTTAAAGAAGCGAGGTATAGCAGTAAAGGTATAGTAGGAGGTAAGCGATGTCTTTCAGTAAACCTAATGCCAGCTCGGCAACTATGACCAGAAATCGGGCGAGCTCTTCTCAATCAGGGTTATGTGTTACCTGTCTTGATGGCTGTACTGGTCTTTGTGAGGTGGG
>CAZCEF010000064.1:0-7074 GCA_964497695.1 uncultured Dehalococcoidaceae bacterium
GGCGGCTGCTTCAACATTATCAACCGGGCGGATATTAAGATTCAGTTTCTGCGACATCTCGTTAGTGAACCTTGTCCGGCTCTCTTCCCGGCGCGAGAATACTTTCACCTCTTTGATGCTGGGGAGGACTTCCTTTATCGCCATCAATTGTGTGATTGCCTGTTCACCAGCACCGACCATCCCGATAACTGAAGAGCCCTTTCGAGCCAGGTGTTTCACCGCAACGCCGCCGGCGGCGCCCGTCCGCATATTAGTAATATAGGTGCCATCCATAATTGCCAGCGGGTAGGCATTGTGCGGGTCGCAGTAAAGGATGGTCGCCATAACGCTGGGCAAACCATATTTGGCATTATTGGGATAGACGCTGACCCATTTCATTCCGGCACTGCCGTCAATGTAAGCGGGCATAGCCCTAAAATCGCCACCAAATTCTTTAAGGGTAAGGTAAATTTTAGCGGGCATAATCGCCTTACCCTGAGCCTTGAGGATAAAAGCATTCTCGACTGCCTTCAGAACTTCACTCATGGTGAGGAGTTCCTGGACTTCATGTCTCGAAATTAAGAGTGTCTTATTACCTTTCATGGCGATAAATCCCTCCTGAAATTCTTATTCCTCCAAACGTTACCGTTTTAGAGACAAGCTTAGAGCAGCACACAAAAAAGTCCACGCCCCCTTTGAGTACGGTAGCGTGAACTGAAAGCATCCACAGAATTCCTTATTGACGGTTCCAAATAGTATATTGACACTCCTTCCACGTTGTCAAGGAATGCTCAAAATCCTTTTTCAAATCTTAAGGGTGCGATGTCGATGGCTATGCAAGTGTCAAGAAAGAGTAACATTCCAACCTTCTGTTTAATCCGGTGATACAAAGGGCAACTGCCTTCTAAGTAGCAGGTCGAGCGTTCGAATCGCGCCAGGGATGCTATCAAACCGCTAAGGCAATAGTTCTTTTCTACCTTCTTAGAGCCTAGCCATAACTCGGTCGGCACATTCTAATGCTCTCGCCACATCTGCCTTGGTGTGTGTCGAACCGATGTAAAACCGACCACCAAACATCAGGATAATACCCTCTTCAGCCATCAGTTCCGCCCACCGTCGTTCCTTCTGCATATCTACTCCCGCAAAATCTCTGACACTATAGGCAACCTCTTTGCCCATATCTACGAAGCGGGTGATAAAGACCCCTCTGGTGCCCTGAAGGAACATTGGTATCCCTCTTTTCCGGCTAATCTCCTTTAAGCCGTCCATGAGTGGCTTTTGGATATCGTCAATCTGTTTGTAGAACGCTCCGTTGTCCTTTTCCAGAATCTTGATGCTGGCAAGGGCACCGGCAAGACCAAGAGGATATCTGCCAAAAGTCCCTCCGGAAACTACCTTCCCTGCCAGCATCAGGTCCATTATCTCCTTTTTCCCGGCAAAAGCAGCCAGTGGCAGCCCTCCTGCCATCGCCTTACCAAAAGTAGCCATATCAGGGGTTACGCCGAACAAGCCCTGGGCACTATTCAGGGCTACTCGGAAGCCGGTAATTACCTCATCAAAACATAAAACGATGCCATATTTGTGGCACAATTGCCGTACTTTTTCTAGATACCCTGAGCGTGGTGGGCAACAGCCAGCATTACACAGGATGGGCTCCATAATAATCATTGCCACTTCTTCGCCATACTTATTGAGCACCTCTTCCAGAGTTTCTATATCATTCCACGGCAGTAAGAAACCCTGCTCTAAAGCTTGAGGGTCTCTCCCCGCCGTTGCCAAGGCTTGCGGGCTTTCTTTGGGGAAAGGTTTTCCAATAGCTTCTTCATTAACGACTCCACCCAGGATATTATCAAACCAGCCGTGATAGTGTCCCTCAAAGCGGATGAAATAGCGCCTGCCGGTATAGGCACGGGCAAGTCGGAGAACAAGCTGGACAGTCTCAGTACCAGTGGGGTTAAAATGGACTTTTTCAGCACAGGGTACATGCTGGACGAATTTTTCGGCAGCCGCCACTTCCACAGCGGACTGCTGATAGATAGTGGAATTCAGCGACCAGAGGGTATCTAATTGCTTTTTCAAAGCTTGAAGAAACTCGGGATTGCTGTGCCCGAAGATAAGCGGTCCGGCAGATAGTGCGAAATCAATGTACTCCTTTCCATCAGCGTCCCAGAGATGGGCACCTTCACCCTTAACGATAAAACGCGGGGCAAACCCGGCACCGGGCAGATTGGTATGGGCTCCGGCTAATACCTTCCGGGCTCTCTCGGCAAGTTTGGCATTTGATATCATTATTAAGCCTCCTTTATGAAAATCTGGTATTGACTACGGCAGGGGTTCATTCTTTAGTTCTTTCTGGACAGTACCCGCTTCAATTCAGCCAGTTTTGCCCTCCTTCGGGTAGTAGATAGACGACCCCGTGATGTCGGTGGGGAGGAGGTCGGGGGTGAACTGGATACGTTTGAAGCTAACCTGGAGCGACTGCGCTAGTGCCTTTGCCAGCAGGGTCTTGCCGACACCGGGGAAATCGTCAAGGAGAACATGCCCCTGACAGAGAAGACCAAGCAGGCAGAGTTTGATAATTTCAGTATTAGCCACGACTACCTGGCGGATATTATCGGTAACTGCCTGAATGTGTCGGACGAACTCATGGTTCATTTCAGCTACAACCATTGTAGTATACGCCCTTGCGTTAAAGCAATCAATAATGTTATGTCAAGTCCGCACTACCGGTAAATTTTACCCAGATTTTACGTAGCGGTTAAACGAGGGTAAAAATTGCCGTTTATCATCTTATTAGACTGAAGGCTAGGAAGATGAAATTGACCCAGGGGCGCCCGGTCAAAATCGGAAGCCAACCTCGGTCAAAAAATAGAGGAGGAAAATCAAATGAAAAGGTGGCAAATTCTACTGATGGTCGCAATGGTACTCGTTCTACTAGTCTCAACTCCCCTGACCGCTCTGGCACAGGGCGAAGAGCAAGGGGCAGACAAAGACCGCCCCCAGCCTAAAGGTGCTTTAGCTATAGTGGCACCGTGGGGTGGCTTTGTCGGTAAAGAGCTACAGATGACAGTCTTCCTGAGGGAAAATCAGGAGCCCTTCCCCGGCGCTGGTGTCTGGGCAGTTACCAGAGAAGAAATGCAAGCCCTGAAAGAAGACTTGGCTAAGCTCAGAGAGGACGCCAGCCAGCCCGCCGATGAGAAGGACTACGAGAAAGTGATAGAAGCTCGTGGTATCTTCCTCGGTCGGACAAACGGCGACGGTAAACTGAAACACATCTTTGAGCAGGCAGGTCAGTATATTCTGGTCGCTGCTAAGAGGGGCTATATCCCCGGGTTCACTCACATCGGCATCAGAGAACTAATTAAAGCCCTCGGTATTCAGGCGCCAAAGCGTGTCCCCGTCGGAGAAAAAGTAACCATGACTGTCTTTGAGCGCATCACTCAGAACCCGGTTGAGGATGCCGGTATCTGGGCAGTCACCAGAGACCAACTTGAAGCGCTAAAGGAAGAGGCTCAGAAACTTAAGGAAGACACCAGCATTCCCGCTGAGGAAAAAGACTATGAGGCACTGGTAAAAGCTTACGGTATCTTCCTCGGTAAGACCGACAAGCATGGTAAGCTGGACTACACCTTTAATGAGGCAGGCGGCTACCTGTTAATTGCCGTCAAGAAGGGCTATGTCCCCGGTTTTGCCCCTCTGGGAGTAGTAGCCATGCCCAAAGCTCTCGGCATCAAAGCCACGCCCCCGCAGGCTCACGTTGGTAAAGAGGTTACTCTGAATGTCTTTGACCGAGAAAGCAACGACCCGGTAGCGGAGGTAGGCGTCTGGGCAGTCACCAGAGATGAAGTTGAAGCGCTGAAAGAGGACTCAGCGGCACTCAGGGAAGATCAGAGTGTTGCTCCTCAGGACAAAGACTACGAAGCGCTGCTCAGCGCCCATGGCACTTTGCTGGGTCGCACCGACCAGAATGGCAAACTCAGCGTCACCTTCAGCGAGCCAGGTGGCTACCTGCTCGTAGCGGTGAAGAAGGGGTACATTCCGGGTTTTGCCCCGTTCGGGGTCAGAGAAATGCCTCAGCCCAAGCCACCCAAACCACCAAAACCAGAAAAAAATCAGAACAAAGCCTAGGCGCCGGGCATAAATAGCACCGCTAGCAGGCAACGGTAGACCCGGACTGGCTCGTAGAGGGCTGGTCTGGGTCTACCCTGATTTTCAGTAAGCAGGGCTGGACATTGGATTACAGGGAGTATAATATAAGTAAATCGCAATGGGTTAAGGATGAGGTAATGCCCAGAATTTTGATAGTTGATGATGAGCCCCATATCCTTGAGCTTGCCAAAATGTACCTTGAGCGCGAGGGGTTTCAGGTAGAGGGTGTCGCTAATGGTCGTGACGCTCTGGCGAAACAGGCAGCCAGTAAACCCGACTTCATCATTCTTGATTTGATGCTTCCTGATATTGATGGTTTTGAGGTGTGCCGCCAGATAAGAACCAAAAGCGATGTCCCGATACTGATGCTGACGGCACGCAAAGAGGATGTGGATAAGATTGTCGGGCTTGAACTTGGCGCTGATGATTATTTCACCAAACCCTTTAATCCCAGGGAACTCGTTGCCCGTGTCAAGGCGATTTTACGCCGTTACCAGGCAGGACCTAAAGCCGATAAAATCATTGAATTAAGCCGACTACGCATTGACCTGACACGGCATGAAGTTACCGTATCCGGACAGCCGATAAAGCTCAGGACTAAGGAGTTTGCTCTGCTGGCTACTTTTGCGCAGAACCTCGGGATGGTCTTCAGCCGGGATAAACTTCTTGACCTGGTCTGGGGTTATGATTACTACGGCGAAACTCGCACTGTGGACGTCCACGTCAATCACCTCAGAGAAAAACTGGTTGGTTCTGGCGTCTCCATTGAAACACTGCGTGGTACCGGCTATAAAATGACGGCTGCGGAGGAGATGAAATGAGCCTCCGCCTGCGTCTTTTTGCCACTTTTACGCTGATTGTAGTCCTTTGTCTGGGTCTGGTAGCCCTCGCGGTAACCGTAATACTGCAAAGTCAACGCGACCGCCTGGCAATGGAACGTCTTGACGTCATGGCTCGCCCCATCTCTGTGCAGATAAGGTCGCTTCTGCGTGGTCAAGTATCGGCTACTGAGCTGCAGAGCAACTTGGAAGAGCAAGCTCAAAAGAATAATGTCTATATTATCTTTGGCGATGGGGTGGGTAACATTGTCAGACAAATAACCCCCGGTCAGAAATTCCAGCGCCCCCTTGATGTGCCATCAGGTGGGTTACCACATGGCATCGCTCAGCCCACCCAGGGGAAATTCACCACCGTCAACGGGCAGACTTTTATCTTCGCTGCCTACCCCCTCACCCGACTACCTACCACGCCGGAGACATCACGTCTTGAGACAGTGATTTTAGCCCAACCACGCGCCGGGGCAATTGCCATAATAATCAGCCTCTTCAGACCTTTCTTGCTGGCAGGCTTGATTGCCCTCGTTCTGTCACTGATAATTGCCCTTTTCTTTGCTCGCTCTATATATCGTCCAATTAGTCGGGTCAAAGTTGCCGCTGAGAAAATGGCACAAGGTCAGTATGACCAGGAAATAGCGGTGGCTGGTCCTAAAGAGGTTAAGGAGCTTGCCCTCAGCTTCAACCAGATGGCGCGACAGGTGAAACGCTCCCAGCAACAGTTGCGCCACTTCGTTGCTGACGTGTCGCACCAGTTAAAAAGCCCGCTCACTTCAATCCATGGCTTCGCCCAGGCTCTGCTTGATGGGACGGCGAGCGACGATACTGCCAAACTGAAGGCCGCCACGATTATCAGTGATGAATCCAAGCGAATGAAGCGCCAAGTGGACCAGTTGCTGGAGATTGCCCGCTTGCAGGCGGGTCAGGCGAAGATGGAGCACGAGCTAGTCAACATCAACGAGCTTCTGGAGCACTGCCGCGAGGTCTTTGAAGTTCAGGCAGAGGAAAAGAAAGTCAAAGTTAAAATTGACGCTGAGCCGCTGAAGAGTGTCATTGGTGACTTTGACCGACTGGAGCAGGTCTTCAGCAATATTCTGGACAATGCCATCAAGAACAGCCCGCCTGAAGGTGAAGTAAGGGTTACCGGTCGTAATCTCAAGGACAATTTAGTTGAGGTCAGCATAGTTGACGATGGACCAGGAATTGCGCCGGAACAATTGCCTTATCTCTTTGCGCGCTTTCACCAGGCAACTGGGGTGCGGTCAGGGTATGGTCTGGGACTAGCCATCGCTAAAGAAATCGTTACTGCTCATGGCGGCATAATTGAAGCCAAGAGTGAACCCGGTGCCGGCGCCGAGTTTGTCGTCCGACTGCCAGCGCAACTCCCAAAGCCCACCGACGCTTAATAATTCTCCGCTAGTAGCTCATAGAATGCTTGGAGATGTCTGCAGGCGGGGCACTCTTTAGGCGCTTCTGTCCCTTCATATACATAGCCGCAGTTGGTGCAGTGCCATTTCACAGTCGTTTTCTTCTTGAACACCTCGCCACTGCCAATATTGGCGGCTAGTTTTCGGTATCTTGCCTCATGGAATTTTTCCACTTTGGCGACCTGTTCAAAAGACCTCGCGATTTCAGGGAAGCCTTCGTCTCTGGCGATTTTGGAGAAATCAGCGTAAATGGTGGTCCATTCCAGATTTTCGCCGGCTGCCGCTGCCTCAAGGTTTGATTTAGTGTCCTTAATCATGCCCGCTGGGTAAGCCGCCAGTATTTCTGTTTCGCCACCCTCCAGATATTTAAAGAATACCTTGCCATGTTCCTTTTCATTCTCCGCAGTTTCGGTAAATATGTTGCCGATTTGTTCATAACCTTCTTTTCGGGCGGCGCTGGCAAAGAAGCTGTACCTGTTTCTCGCTTGTGACTCCCCAGCAAAAGCAGCTAGCAGGTTTTTCTCTGTTCTGGTGCCTCTAAGAGATTTATTCATTGTTGCTCCTTTCTGAGTATTGGGAATCGTTCATTAGTACATAATAGCTTTTTTGAGCCAGATGCCAAGAAAGCATTGCTATTGAATTAATTAGTACCTTGGTGTATAATTGTCCCGATAACGGAAAAAGGT
>CAZCEF010000065.1:0-7072 GCA_964497695.1 uncultured Dehalococcoidaceae bacterium
GCTATTGAATTAATTAGTACCTTGGTGTATAATTGTCCCGATAACGGAAAAAGGTTATTTCGTGCCGCAAGGCGTGAAAAATATTTCACCTTTTCCCCAGACTGAAGTCTGAATGCGTTGACAGGTACAGGAACGTCCATTATAATTTCACTATTATCCCTATTTGCAACCAATAGAACACTCTAATAATTTTCATAAGGAGATACGAAAATGGTTACTAAAAGTGTCAAACCCGGAGCAGGGAGACCAGAGGAAGTCCCCCCGAAGATTTTAACCAAGCCACTTCCTCAAATCCTTGACGAGATGGATGACAACATACGGGCGGCGGCTGAAGCCGCTCGGAGGGCGGAAGAAGCGGCTCGTGAGGCGAGACGAGCTGCTGAAACGGCGACCAAAGCTTCTGGAGTAGCCACTCAGCGAGCTGAGGATGCCCGTAAAGCAGCGCAAACCGCCGCTGCCGATGCCACTAAAGCTGCGTCTGAAGCGGCGGCAAAAGCCGAGAAAGTAGCCCAAGCGGCGAGAGCTGCTGCTGAGGAAGCTGCTCGGAAAGCTGAAGAAGCTGATAAGGGCGCCCGAGCTGCTGCTCTAGCCTTTAAGAAGGCGGCAGATGAAGCCATCAGGCGAGCTGAGGCGGCAAGTGCGGCGGCTAAAGAGGCGGCTGAGGCGGCAATGAAAGCAGCCGAAAGCGCGGCTGAGGAATCCACACAGAGAGCTGAAGAGGCGGCGGCGAAGGCGGTTCAAGCTGCTGAGGAAGCCGTCGCCAGAGCGAGAGAAGCCAGTGAAGCTGCCATCAAAGCCTCTGAGGCGGCATCACGCTCCGCCGAAGAAGCTGCTTCCAGGGCAGAGGAAGCGGCGCTGAAAGCTGAGGAAACCGCCCGAGACGCTAAATATGCTGCTGAAGAGGCTACCCGCAGAGCTGAAGAAGTAGACCTGGCAGCTAAGGAAGCGCAAGCGGCGGCAATTCGTTCAGCCGAAGAGTCAGCAGCACGTGCCGAAGAGCGTGCCCGGGTGGCGACTCAGGCGGTTCAAGAATCAATTGAAGCGGCGAACACTGCTGGTAAACAGGCTGATGAAAGTGCTAAAGCCGCTAGGACTGCCCGCGCTGAGCTGAGCAAGAGTCTGACTGGAGAGAACGCTATCAAGGCGGACGAGTCAGGCAGAAAAGCCAAGAGAGCGGCAGCCATTGCCTTCCAAGCGGCGGAAGATACTCGTGTTAAGGCTCAAGCCGCGGTCATTGCTGGCGATGAAGCCATTGGCGCCGCGGCAAGAGTTTCTGGGACAATCGCCGAGAAAGTAGAAGAGGCGGGACGAGAAGCCAAAGAAGTTGCGGCGAAAGGTTTTGATGTCGCTGATAAGACCCGAAAGAAGGCGGAGCAAGCTGACCTAGCTGGTGATGAAGCTCTTGAGGCGGCGGGTCAGGCTTTGCATACTTTGGTAAGTCGGGCTGAAGAATTGGCTAAGGCGGCAGAAGCGGCGGCTGAGGCGGCAACCAAGGCATCCAAGGCATCGCGAGAAGCTGCCGAAGCAGCAATGAGAGCCACCGGCGAAGAAGCAGTAGCAAAGGCGGAGGAAGCCAAGGGTGCTGCCGAAGAGGCAGCTGCTCGAGCCGAGGCAGTAGCCCGAGAAGCCAAAGTGGCGGCAGAAGAGGCTGGTAAAGCGGCTAAAGCCGCAGCGGAAGTGGCAATGAAGGCTGCTAAGGAAGCCGCTGCCAAAGCTGAGGAAGCCGCGCACAAAGCGCGCGAAGCGGCGGAAGCGGCAATGAAAGCTGCTGGTGCGGAAGCGGCGGCTAAGGCTGAGGAAGCCAAGCGTGCTGCCGAGGCGGCGGCTGGCCGGGCGGAGAAAGTAGCCAAGGAAGCTCGGGAAGCTGCGGACAGTGCTTTAAGAGCGGCAGCAGATACCGCCCGGAAGGCAGAGGAAGCTGGCGCCAGAGCTGTATCCGCCGCGCAAGCGGCCATGAAAGCCGCTGAGGAAGCCGGTAAAGAGGCTGAGGAGGCCGCCCTCAAAGCCGGTGAAGCGATCCCGAAAGAACTTGTCAGGAAGGTTATTAGTTCGTGGGAGTTCCTAGCCTTCCTGATTGTTGTCTTGCTGGCATCAATTGTGTCAGCGGTGGCAATCAGCCTTGGCTTGGCGCTCATGCGACCGCTAAGCTAGACGAAATTGAACAATTGAATACTACCAGCCCTAGCTCAAAAGCTGGACTGTCAATATAACCCGGTCCAAGAGACTCGTCCAATGAGTCCCCATTGACTGAGAGCCTTGATGCTTAGGGATTATAAATTCCAAAAAGCGAGTTGTACTGATTTTTATGGGGATAGCCAGAGAAGATAAGGTGGCTAAAGAAGAAAAAGAGAAGATAGCAACAAAACCAGGTGAATCGGAGGAAAAGATGGTAACCGAAACAAAACCCAAGAAGATAATGGTAACTCCCCTGCCTACAATCTTGGACGAGATTGAGGAAGGCATAAGAGCTGCTGACGAAGCCGCCAAAGATGCCAGAAAAGCCGCTGCGGAAGCGCGTCAGGCTGGCGAGAAGGCAGCAAATGAGGCGGCTAGGGTTGCCGCTCAGGCAATCGCCAGAGTGGAAGCAATCGCCCGCAACGCCCTGGAGTTAGCACAACTGCTGAATGCCACACTCATGGATGCCGCCGTCGGCGTTGAGAAGAAACTTTCCGGAAAGAAATAGCCTGGAAAGCTAGCAATAAAAAGTCAGCAAAATTTTGTAAACCGCGACTCAACCCCTGACAGTAGAGGGCGGGTTAATTTTGTCTGTTCAAAGGCGGCATTACTCTTTTTTCTCAAACCCACGTTACCCGTGAGCTAACCTGTGATGCCTGTATTCGTTTTGTATCTAATGAAAAGCAAGGAGCTTAAATTGGACTGGCAGGAACTTCTCGGGTTTGTGGGTGGGGCTTTGACCACGGCGGCATTTGTGCCCCAGGCTTGGCGACTCTTTAAGCTGAGAAGTGCTCGCGAGATAAGTCTGGCTTTTACCGCTCTCCTGCTGCTTGGCATTGCCTGCTGGCTATCTTACGGCATTTTTCTCGGCTTAACACCATTGATTGTGTGGAATTCCATAACGTTGGCTTTTACTCTGGTGATGCTCTATGCCAAGCTTAAGTACGGGAAATAGACAGTAAAAAAGTGGCTTTTTGTGGTAATTATTCTCTCCCTCGCGATTCCGGCAAGCTGTGCCCCTTCAACTTCATCTCCGTCAGAGGGTGAGATAATTGTGCAGCAGTCGGGCGGTGCCGGTGCCCTTGTTGCTGAGTGTGCTGACAAAAATTACGTTGCTAAGATGTCAGACTACATCATTGAAGGCACGGTGGAGAAAGTAGAAAGTAAGTGGAATGAAGGTAAGACAGCTATTTTTACCCACTCCGACCTCACCATTGAGAAATACGTCAAAGGCACGCCCTTCAAACAGAATAAGCTAAAGATTGTGACCCCGGGCGGCACGGTGGGAGGCATCAGCCAGTGGGTAGAAGACCAGCCAATTTTCCACGAAGGCAAACGAGTCAGGATATATTTTGCGGAAACTGATGGGGCGTTCACCATCGTCTGCGCCCAATTCGGGGTGGAAGAGCTTTAGTTTTTCCGTCTCTGCCGAAAAGCTTCGTACATCACGAGCGCAGCAGCAACCGCAGCATTAAGCGACGTAATTTTGCCCCGCATCGGAATTGAGGCGAGAGAATCACACCACTTTTTGACCAGGTCGGATAAGCCCCTCCCCTCCCCACCGATCACTATCGCCACAGGTAGTCTATAGTCTATTTTATCGTACTCCGCCTTTCCCGCCGGGTCAATGCCCACCACCCAGACATTGTTTTTCTTCAGGGTCTCAATGGCTTGAGAGATGTTACTTACCCGGGCAACTGACACGTATTCCAGCGCTCCTGCCGCTGCTTTTGCCACCACAGCCGTCAGCCCCACCGCCCGTCTTTCGCGGATGACAACCCCATGAACACCGACCGCCTCAGCAGTGCGGATAATTGCCCCCAGGTTCTGCGGGTCTTCAATACCGTCAAGAATCACGTACAGAGATGGCTCATTCTTCTGTTTGGAAATGACAAGCAACTCATCAAGGTCAATATATTCTTTGACGGCGGCAAAGGCGATTACTCCCTGGTGGGTGGTGGTCGTGCTCAGCCGGTCAAGTGCCTGCCGGGCGACGTATTCCACCGGAATCCCCTGCTGCCGTGCCAGGTGTAGAATCTGCCCGACCAGAGTGTGGCGCTCTATATTGCGGGCAAGGATAATCTTATTGATGGGGCGGCCGGATTTTAATGCTTCCAGTACCGGGTTTCTGCCGGCAATTATTTCCGACATAGTCTTATTTTAAGTAATTAATCAGGTCTTGCCGACTGGTCATCGTGGCGACTTTCTCTAAGAATTCCTTCAGTGAGATGCTCTTGGCTCTTAATGCTCTCAATTCGTCGCCGATGGGACTGATGGAAGTTGGGCTATCGGCATAAGTGCCATGAAAGGCAAAATAAGCCTGGTTTAGCTTCCTGATGTAATGACCATTTGCTGCCAAGTATTGTCGCTTTTCGGCCATAAATTTCTCGGCTGGTTCAATTTTACCCTCGGCTAGGAGACTGTCCACCGTCCTTCTTATTTCTCGCATTTCTTTATTGAAGTCAAAGCCTTTTGTCTTGTCCTGACTCTTCTCGTCTTCTTTCTCCCCGGGATAATATTTCTCAATCACCGTTGAGCCGATTTCTTTGCTGACCATACTGGCGACCGTCTCATTTAACGTCGCGATTTCATAGTTTCTTTTTAAGCCAGTCAGGTCAAGGAAGTACAGGAAGCCCAGTGGTTTGAAAGCGAGGTACAGGTGCAGCCACTCCTCTGCCGCGGCGTCAAGGGTAAAGCTTAGACTAGCCTCGTTCGTCACGAACGTGGGATAAGTACCACCGAAGCCACCAAGCTCCGCCACCAGAGATGAGACGCCCAGTTTATCAACATCAGCCTCAACGCTCTCCATCTCGGCAACGTTCATGCCCTGACGGAGAGTAATTTCCCTCACGCTTTCTATGCGCTCCCGTGGGGAGATAATCAAGAGGTGGGGCGGTTTTTCCAGCTTGAAATCCAGGGGCGGGAAGCTGAACTTTAGTCTGAAGAATTTTTCAAAAGGATTAAAGACACCCTGCTCGGTCAGCGTTTTGCTTAATTGTCTCTCCAGTATATCTTCCACAATGTTCTCAGAATCCGCCCTTTGCTGCTGTAACCTAATTAACTCTTCATTGAGGGAAACGGAGTCGCCCGACTTACTGCCGTTTTTGATTGCGGCAATCTCAGACTTAAGTTTTCGGATCTGCTCAATGATGGAAAAATAATCGGTAACCAGTTTAATTTCATCTTCAAATTTGGGGTTAGTAGTCTCTTGTTTCACGATACCAAGAATTGTCTTAAGTTCCCAACTGACACGGCTGAAAAGGTAAGGCTTCACAATTGAGCTCAGGCGCTTATTAAAATCACGCCCGGAAATACAGCTGGTGCCAATCAAGCCAAGCAAAAGTATTAAACTTAACACAATGATTAACCCTTTTCTCAACTTGACTTCGCCTTCACTTGTTCCACTACTCGGGGGAGGGCTTCTCCGATTGTAAAACTAATTCTGAAATAACATCAATTTTACTCATTGTTCTGAGGGTATTTAGAAAGAAGGTTTTGGAAACTAAGTCATCCGCGTAACAGCTTTCGCCAGTTCCCAGGAATATTCATAGAGGTGCAGACCTTTGCTCATCGCGATTATCTCGCCATCCCCCACCCCAATCTCACTTGCCATATACTCTTTTAGCAGTTGAATCGCTGCCAGATTTGACGGGAAACCCGCCCAGAGGTCCCAGGAACGGAAATAGACAACGAAATTCAGCTTGTCATCACGGATTCTGGTGTCAATGGCTCTCAGGCAGGGCGGGTCAGTGAGAAAGATGGACTGGCTATCGCCCACCTGCATAAAGGCCTGATTAGTGTTATGACCGTCCTCTTTATACATCCGGATGACCTCAGCAATTTGCGTATCTAAGTATTGACCGTAGGTGTACTGCTCGCCCTCTTTGCGGTGTGCGGTCATGAGGTAAGGCAGGTAGCTTTCCACATAGTCCATGGTACTGGGTGGTGGCACACCTTGAGGGACATCGGGGATGAGGGGTCTGGTATCCGGGTGCCTTATCTGGAGGACAAGGAACTCAAGTTCCCTGCGGCGTTGTCCAGCATAGCTTCCTCGCTCAATTTTGTAGTCATAGCCGCGGGTTAGCACCTCACGCAGGCAAAGAAACCAGGCTTCCGATAGGTCACGAGCGTCAATCAAAGATATATTCATTATGTCAAGTCCCTAATCTAATAATACCGCTTTTTCTTAAAGATGGCGAAAAATCTGTCCTCATACTCGGAAAACAGGTTCCAGTGGTCAAGCTCTTTTTTCAGGTCGTGCGGGTCAGCCTCACCACGGAGGACTTTTCTGAAGAGTTCCTCAATGCGAAGTCTGGCATCCATCGGCACACCGCTGGCATCAACGCTAAGCAGTCCTTTTGCCCCCATCTGTGATAAATTGTCCCAGAGCGATTTTCTGACTATCTCGTAGATGAATTTGAGCAAGGAGACGTCCCAGAGTTCGTCCTCGCCTTTAATGATAGAGGTCAGCGGGTCGCTACGTTTGTCTATCTCGGTATTTAACTTTTCCACAACTTCTTGCCAGTGATGGGAGACAATTGACAATTCCTTGGGCTCATTGCGGTAAGTATAGAAGAGTCCGGGAGCATTGGCACCGTGTTCTTTAATCAAAGCTTCAAAATATCTTCTGGCTTCCCAACTGAACCCCTCTAATCGGGAAAGGTAGTAGGGTGTCACGATCCTCGGTCTTTCAGCAATCACCCTACCCTCACGCACCACGGTTTCGTTAGTTTCCTTGGTTAGTGCCGTGTAGGCGGGTTCAGTAACAAGGTAATAACAAATATTGGTCGTGCCGAAGGTGGAAAGGCTCTGCTTGGGCAGCCTCAATATCTCGGTATGTCGGACGGCATATTCAATTCTCTCATCACTGGTTGACATCGTTACCTCTAAGCTATCG
>CAZCEF010000066.1:0-1329 GCA_964497695.1 uncultured Dehalococcoidaceae bacterium
CACAAGGTCAAGCTCTTTATGGGCTCTTACGATAACATCAAGATAACCACTGCGGAGGACTTGGCGCTAGCCGAGGTCTTATTGAAAAAGTATGAGCCGTAAGCTGCGAGTCGGTATTGGCTATGATGTTCACGCACTGACGACTGGGAAAAAGTTGGTGCTTGGTGGTGTTGAGATACCCCATGAAAAGGGACTGAGCGGCTGGAGTGATGCTGATGTTTTGACCCATGCCATTACAGATGCTTTGCTGGGGGCGGTGGCGATGGCGGACATCGGTGTACACTTCCCGCCGGGCAACCGGGAATATAAAGAAATTTCCAGCCTGGTTTTACTGAAAAGAGTAAAGGAGAAGCTTGCCCGAGAAGGCTGGCAGGTAAATAATATTGATGCCACGGTTGTTGCTGAGAGACCACGACTGTGGGAATTTATTGAGCAGATGCGACAAAAACTGAGCCAAACTCTAGGCATTGACATCAGTCAGGTTAGTGTGAAAGCGAGTACTTCAGAGCACCTCGGATTTATCGGTCGCGGTGAGGGTATCGGTGCCTATGCCGTCGCTTTAGTGGAGGGGAAATGAAGGTCTTTAACACCCTGTCTGGACAGAAGGAGGAGTTCATCCCTGAAAGCGATATCGTCAAGATGTATGTCTGTGGGATAACACCCTACGACGAGGCGCACCTAGGACATGCCATGAGCTATATCATCTTTGACGTTATCCGGCGCTACCTTCTGTTCCGCGGCTATAAACTGAAATATATCCAGAATGTCACCGATATTGATGACAAGATTATCAACCGGGCTAATAAAGTGGGCGTTGCCACGAGCGAGCTGGCGGAGAAGTTCACCAAGAGCTTTTTTGAGGATATGCAGGCGCTCAATGTCCTTCCCGCCGATTTTTACCCACGAGCGACCGGCGAAATCCCCAAGATAATTGAGATTGTGAAAGGTCTGATTGATAAAGGGTATGCTTACCCAGCGCAGGGCAGTGTTTATTTCCGGGTCAGGAATGTCCCCGACTACGGCAAGCTATCGCGCCGCACTCTGGAATCAATGATGTCCGGCGCCCGGGTTGAGAGTGGCGAGGAAAAGGAGCACCCGATGGACTTCGTCCTGTGGAAGGCGTCCAAGCCGGGCGAACCAGCCTGGGAAAGCCCGTGGGGCCCAGGGCGACCGGGGTGGCATATTGAGTGCAGTGCCATGTCAATGAAATACCTCGGGGAGACGCTGGACATTCACGGCGGCGGGCAGGACTTGATTTTCCCGCACCACGAGAATGAGATGGCGCAGTCGGAAAGCTACACCGGCAAGAAGCCCTTCGTTAAGTACTGG
>CAZCEF010000066.1:1429-4760 GCA_964497695.1 uncultured Dehalococcoidaceae bacterium
CGACGAAATATCCCTTTATATTCACATCCCCTTCTGCAAGACTCTGTGTCCCTTTTGCTGTTTCAATCGCTACCTGTTTAAAGAGGACACCGCCCGGAGGTACTTTAAGAGCCTGAAAAAAGAGCTTGACCGGTATATCCAGAGAGGCTTCCGTTTCTCTGATTTCTACTTTGGAGGTGGCACACCGACCGTTCTGCTGGATGAGTTGCTGGCATTTATTGATTATCTCAAGCAGGTCTTTGATGTAAAACGGATTTCCCTGGAGACCACGCCCCGTGAAATCACTTCAGAAAGCGTTAGCCTGCTGAAAACGGCGGGGATAAACCGGCTCTCCATCGGGGTGCAGAGCTTTGACGAAGCCATATTGAAGACTATGGGCAGGGGCTATCTGGAAGGTGACGAGATAAAAGAGAAACTACGGTTGGTGAGAGGTAAGTTTGATACTTTGAATGTTGACTTCGTCTTTAATTTTCCCAGCCAGTCGCTGGACAGCTTCCGAGCCGATGTTAAAGAGTTCAAAGATCTTGGTATTGACCAGGCGACCTTCTATCCACTGATGGCATCGCCGCATAAGAGGAGTGCTTTGGAACGCAGGTTTAATCGGATAGACACGTCTCGGGAAAAGCAATTCTATAACATCATCTTGAAGGAAATCTTAGCCAAAGGCTATACTGCTTCAACTGCGTGGTGTTTCTCCAAAGGCGACCGGATGATTGATGAGTATATCATTGATTTTGACGACTATATTGGCATTGGGTCGGGCTCAGTGAGCATCGTCAGAGGGAACTTCTATGTCAATACCTTCTCATTGGACAAATATGATACGCTGTTGCACAATAACCGACTGCCCATTATTGGCTGGCGGAAACTCTCGGAAAAGGAATACCTGCGCTACTACCTGCTGACCAAGCTCTTTGGACTGGAGGTGGACACCAGAAAGTTTAAGCGTAAGTTCCAGGATATTAATCAAAAACTAGGAAGTGAGCTATCTTTTCTCCGTTTGTTTGGTCTGATTGAGGGTGAAGACAAACTAAGGGTAACGCCAAAGGGAATGTACCCGGTCAGTGTTATGATGCGGGAGTTTTTCGCCTCACTGAACAGTCTAAGAGAATACTGCATAGAAAGACAGATTTAGGCACCTACTTAATCGCTTCGTGAATCCCCGCCGCCCCAAAGAAGAGCGGACGGTAATAGACTGCACGGAACCCCGCTCCGAACAACATCTGTTTGACCTCTTTCGGCGTGTAAAAGTTTGCCGCCGACTCCGCCAGGTAGTAATAGGCTCCTTTGTTACCGGAAAGGAAGTAACCCAGCCGAGAAACCACCCCCCGCAGGTACAGGTGAAAAATTTTCCGCACTAACTTTGATTTTGGCTGGCTGGTCTCAACGATGACGTACCTGCCACCGGGAGCAAGCACTCGGTGCACTTCGGCAAGATGGTGCTGGGCAAGAGGATTCCTGTAAGTCAGGTTGCGGAAAGCAAAGGAAATCCCGACGCAGTCAAAGTAGCCATCGGGGAAGGGCAGATTACTGACATCGCCATAGACAAAGGAGATTTTTCTTTCCGGGACCAGTCGCTTGGCTTTCTTTACGGCTATCTTCAGCATCGGCAGGCTGTAATCAATGCCCACCAGCTCCATATCCTGTTGCGCCCTTTGGGCAATACTAATAATCAGGTCGCCCGTGCCGCAGCCGATGTCCAGGACTCTTTTCGGTTGCCAAGCCAGACAATTTCGTGCCGCAACACGGCGCCACCTCTGGTCAAAACCCCAGGTAACCACGCGGTTGACTAGGTCGTAGCGCCGGGGGACAGTGGTGAACGTGCGGTGGAGAGGTTTGGCGGCAAACGACCTGTCAATTAAATCTGTCATTAGTCTCACTCCACGACCCTATCACTGTATCCCCTTCCCCTGGAATGGGAAGGTGCAGAGATTTGGAAGAGGGGTTGTGACCCCTCTTAGACGCCCCAGCTTATCAGGACAGAGTGAGATTCATAGCTAGCTTAGCTGAAGACCTTCGCCAGAACGTAACCGATGCCCAGAAGGAGCTGAGTCAGGAGGACGATGAGAACGTTATTTGCCAGAGCGGGCATAAACTTAGCCATTTCATCGTACTGCTGGGCGCCCTGTATCGCTTTTATCGCCAGCGGGATGGTCAACAGCGCTACTGAAGCGAAGGCAGGCATAATCCCTGAGATAACTCCCCCAATAATCCAGGCATAGACCGCAAGGGTCGTGATGGAATAAAGAAAGCTTGCCTTTGCCTTACCAATAACTATGGGAGTGGTCTTTCGTCCCGCTTTCTGGTCGGCGGCAACATCAGGGAACTCGTTAAGAAAAAGCAGGTTGTACACCAGAATTCCTGAAGGCACTGATGCCACGATAGTTGACCAGGGGTATGTTCCCGTCTGGGCATAGTAGATACCAAGTACCGGCAAGATGCCCAGTCCCAGTCCGGCTGCCCATTCGGGATAGGGGGTTCTGAGGATAAGGGGAGTATAGAGGAAGACGCAAAGAGCGGCGACCAAAAGTAGCGGCAGGAGCATCCAGCCTTGGACAATTAGGAAATAGACGCCGATGGGAATGGTCAGCAGGAAAGCAGTCATACCGAGCCAGAGGACCTGCTTCGGCTTGAGGAGACCTGCCGGTAACATACCGCTACCACCGCTAAAGGGAGTGCGGCGAGTGGCTAAATCCACCCCGCTGCGATAGTCAAAATAGTCGTTAAGGGTATTGACACTGGCGTGAGTGAGAACCAGACCAAATCCAGCGAGCAAAGCGTGCCCCAGATGAAAAAAGCCATCATACCAGGCGATGCTGGTGCCGAGGAATGCCAGCACCACGGACAGGAGCAAAAAATGCGGTCTCGTTTCCAGAAACCAGATTTTTAGCGGCAAAGGTCACTCACCTCAAAATACAGAAGGCATTGCCCAATACAATGCCTTCGTCCAGAACAGGGTAATTTAAAAGACCCCTAGCCGAGTGGGCGGCTTACCGTCCGAAAGCGCTTGGACGAACCACTGTCAGCGAAGGGTATCCCTTAATTAAGTCCAGTACCTGGATTAACTGAATCAGCCTTGAAACTGGGGGAAACCTTACTTGCCAATGCGGAACACTTTGGTTCCACAGACCGGACAAACCCCCCGGGTTGCTGGTCTCTTATTCTTGAGCACAATTGCCTGTGGGTTCTTGATTTCCCTCTTTGTTCTGCACTTCATACAATACGCCTGCATTGTGAACCTCCTTTCTTATTTAGGAGAGTATCAGACAGATTCGTATTTGTCAATAGGTATAAAAGCTAAAATTGATAAAATTTCTTATCGTTTAGCTTT
>CAZCEF010000066.1:4860-6942 GCA_964497695.1 uncultured Dehalococcoidaceae bacterium
CCCCTTCATCGCCGCCACATAGGCGTCCGCCAGACCAAAGTCAGTGGTCAGGGTTATGATGGCACCCATTTTGTCCCTAGTAAGAGCCAATTACGGACTAATTCGCACTGATAGTATTGACAGGATGATAAATATGACGACAAGAGCGACGGTAAGCTGGAAGAGGGTCTTCTCCACGCCGCGCCGGGTGCGATAGACTGCGTCCGGGGTGCCGAAGATACCCCCCAGCCCCCCGCCCCGCACCTGGAGTAAAACTGCCAGGATGAGGGCAATGGCGACCACGATTTGAGCGATATTAAAGTAAAACTGCATCTTTCTCCTATTCTAGCCTTGGGTGAGCTTCTTCTGCAAGACCTCGTTGACCACTGCTGGGTTGGCACGACCTCTGGTTATCTTCATCACCTGCCCAACGAGGAATTTGACCGCCTGCACCTTACCTGCCTTGAAATCAGCGACCGCTTGAGGATTGGCGACGATTGCTTGGTCGGCGGCTTCTTCAATCGCTTTGGTATCGCTGATTTGACTGAGACCGCGCTCCCTTATGATCTCGTCAGCTGTTTTCTGTGTCTTAAACATTTCCTCAAATACCATCTTAGCACTCGGTCCGCTTAATGCACCCTGAGATAGCAACTGAACTAAGTCAAAAAGTGCTACGGGACTGACCTTCTTATCCATGTCTTTTGGGTCAGTATTAGTGACGCTGAGTAAATGGCTAAATTCACCGATTATCCAGTTCGCCACTGCTTTGGCGTGCTTTTGAGGTGCTAAGCTTTGGGGTGGTCTCTTCATGCAAGCCTCAAAATAGTCGGCTGTCAGTTTTGAACCTGTCAGCAGATTGGCATCATAGATCGGCAATCCATACTGAGCGATAAAGCGTTCTCTCCTGGCTTCGGGTAACTCGGGTAGTCGGTCTTTGATGGCGGCCACCCACTCCCGGCTGATGACCAGTGGCGGGAGGTCGGGTTCGGGGAAGTAACGGTAGTCGTGGGCATACTCTTTACTGCGCTGTGATACAGTCTTGCCTTTGTCCTCCACCCAACCCCTTGTCTCCTGGGTCAGCTTTTTACCTTCAGCGACGGCTTGGCGCTGTCGCTCAGCTTCATACTCCAGCGCCAGGTAGACCGCCTTAAAGCTGTTCATATTCTTGACTTCAACCTTGGGGAAAGATTCCTTGGCACCAACGGCGCGGATGCTGATATTGGCATCGCAGCGGAAACTCCCCTCTTCCATATTACCCGTGGAGACGCCGAGGTACTGGAGAATACTGCGCAGTTTTATCAGATACTGGCGGGCTTCCTCTGGGGAGCGCAGGTCAGGCTCGCCAACGATTTCCATTAAGGGCACACCGGAACGGTTAACATCAACCAGGCTGTAGTCCTCTCTATCCGGTCCTTCAGCTGAAGGACGGTGGAGGAGCTTGGCGACGTCCTCTTCCAGGTGGACGCGGATGATGCCAATCTTTTTCCTTTCGCCGTTGACTTCAATGGTCAGCCAGCCGCCTTTGGCAATGGGGGTATCATACTGGGAAATCTGGTAACCCTTCATCAGGTCAGGATAGGGGTAATTCTTGCGGTCAAACTTGGTGTAGTCGGAGATGGTACAGTTCAGGGCAAGACCGGTCATGATGGTATATTCTATGGCTTGCTTATTGATGACGGGGAGGACACCGGGCATACCGAGGCAGACCGGGCAGACGTGGGTATTGGGTGGGGCATTAGCATAGTCGGCGCTACAGCCGCAGTACATTTTGCTTTTGGTCAGTAGCTGAGCGTGGACTTCCAGCCCGATGATAGTCTCAAAGTCCATGGTCTTTCCTTATCAGATAACGCATCTAGTATAGCAACAATGGAGGGGAACTGACAAGGAAAACTCTCAGCACTAAACAAAGCCAAAATTCCAATGCTCAGAACGTTATCGAGTTTTGGTTATTCGCGCACGTTGTCCTTCAGCGGAAGGATGATATTGTTTAGAATTTAGGATTTAACTACCGATGTGATATAATATCGGTGGTTTTGGGGGGCCGTAGCTTAGCCGGGAGAGCGCCTGATTTGCATTCAGGAGGTCAGGGGTTCGAATCCCCTC
>CAZCEF010000067.1:0-6932 GCA_964497695.1 uncultured Dehalococcoidaceae bacterium
ATACTTGCTTTGGTAGAACGTCTGTGTTATTATGCAGGTGAGGGCGAGAGATGACCACAGAGAGAGTAAAGGCACTGGAGCTGGCGATAGGTCAGATTGAAAAGAGATTCGGCAGAGGCTCCATCATGAAGCTCGGGGAATCGGCAAGGACTACGCCGACCGAAGTTATCCCCACCGGCTCACTGGCTTTAGACCTGGCTCTGGGTGTGGGTGGTGTCCCCAAGGGGAGAATTACGGAGATATTCGGTCCGGAAGCCTCGGGGAAGACTACCCTCGGTCAGCACATAATCGCTGAGTCACAGCGACACGGAGGTATGGCTGCCTATATTGATGTGGAGCATGCCCTGGACCCCTCATATGCAGCCGTCTGCGGAGTCAACGTCAATGACCTGCTTATCTCGCAACCGGACACCGGGGAACAGGCTCTGGAAATTACGGAAGCCCTGGTCAGAAGCGGTGCCATTGATGTCATCGTGATTGACAGTGTTGCCGCGCTGGTACCCCGGGCGGAAATTGAGGGGGAGATGGGGGATGCTCACGTGGGCTTGCAAGCCCGCCTGATGTCTCAGGCACTCCGAAAACTGGCTGCCGCTATCGGCAGGTCAGGAACAGCGGTCATATTTATCAATCAACTGAGAGAAAAAGTGGGTATTGTCTTTGGTAATCCTGAAATTACTCCCGGCGGTAGGGCGCTCAAGTTCTACGCATCAGTCAGGATTGACCTGAGACGGATGGAGACAATCAAGCAGGGCAATGAAGCAATTGGTAGCCACATTAAAGCCAGAGTGGTCAAAAACAAGGTTGCTCCTCCTTTCCGAAGCGCTGAGTTTGACATCATGTTTGACCACGGTATCAGCAAAGAGGGGAACCTGATTGACCTTGGTCTGGAGCTGGACTTAGTTAAAAAGGCTGGTGCCTTTCTCTCTTACGGTGATGTTCGCCTCGGGCAGGGCAGGGAGAGCGCCAAGCAGTTCCTGACGCAGAACCCTGAGACTGCCAAAGAAATTGAAGAGAGAATAAGGGCTTCAGCCGCGACTGCCCGCATCGTTATGTCCGACGAATAAAGGACAGCAAGGGCAATTTAATTTAATAATACCTTTTGTCGGGCAAAGTGAGGCTGAGGCTCAAAGGCTTCAGCCTTATGTTTTAAGGTGGGCTGATGGCAAGGATTACGGAACTTAAGGAAGGGAAGAGAAGAAGCCAAAGGATAAACGTCTTTTTAGACGGGAGATTCGCTTTCAGCCTTGATGCTGAGGTAGTGGCGAAGGAGGGGCTGGCGGTGGGACAGGAGCTATCTCCCAGGGAGATTGAAGTGCTCACCAGCACTGACCAGTTCCAGCGTGGCATGAATGCTGCCGCTCAGCTCCTCAGCTACCGCCCACGCAGCGAGTCGGAGGTAAAGGAAAGGCTTCTGAGACGAGGCTTTAATGAAGATTCTATTGGGTCGGTGATTACCAAGCTGAAGGAGCAGGGGCTGGTGGATGACACTGCCTTTGCCCAGTTCTGGAAGGAAAACCGGGAATCCTTTAGCCCACGCAGTCAGCGGATGACCCGGCTAGAGCTGAGACGAAAGGGAGTAGCGAGTGAAGTTATTGACCGGGTGGTTGGTGACATTGATGAGAATGAGAGCGCCTATCGGGCGGCAATACCCAAGGTGCGGCATTTGAAATCGGCTGAATATGACGTTTTTCGCCGTCGTCTGGGTGAGTATTTAAGGCGACGAGGATTTAACTACGAGGTGATAAATCGTACGGTAGCCAAAATGTGGCAGGAAAGGGAGAGCCTGGGATAGCTTTTTGCTTTTGACAAAAGTAAGGGATTTGGGTAGTATTAGCTATCTTTTAGCTGTCCCCCAGTGTCAAAAAACCTTTGTGGAAAGGGGGTGCATATATGGAACAGGGCTTGTGGATTTACATACTGGCAATATTCTTCGCCTTCATTATTGGTGTTGTCTTTGGCGTTATGGCAGCCCTAATTTCCCGACGCGTTATCTTCAACCGGCAGATTCGTATCGCGGAAAGAAAAGCGGCGAAGATAGTCAGTGATGCCCGGAGTGAAGCTAAGGGCGCCATATCCGAAGCTCAGGAGGAAGCCAAAAGGCTTAAAACCACGGCGGAGGCAGAATACCGCGACCGACGGGCAGAACTACAGCGGCAGGAAAACCGTATATCCCAGAAGAGTGAGTATCTTGACCGCAAGATAGAAGGTGTTGAGCAGCGGGAGCGCAATCTTAACAACAAAGAGAAGGAGATTGAGTCCGTTCGGTCGCACCTAAATGAACTCAAAGCCAAGGAGCTAGCGCAACTGGAGTTAATCTCAAGCATGTCCAGCGAAGATGCCAAGAAGGCGCTCCTTGACGCCGTAGGGGTGGAGCTAAAGCAGGATATCTCGCGACGCCTACGGGAGTGGGAAGAGGCGCTCAAAGCAGAACAGGATGAGAAAGCCCGCGAAATTCTGGCACGCGCTATCCAGCGCAATGCCTCTGAGGTTGTTGCTGAGACCACTGTCTCGGTGGTGCCTCTGCCTAGTGATGAGATGAAGGGACGGTTAATTGGCAGGGAGGGGCGCAACATCCGAGCCTTGGAGCAAGCTACTGGCGTTGACCTGATTATTGACGATACGCCGGAAGCGGTAACTCTCTCCAGCTTTGACCCGGTGCGGCGTGAGGTGGCACGTATCGCTCTCACCAAGCTTATCATGGACGGTCGTATCCATCCGGCGCGAATTGAAGAGGTGGTTGCCAAAGCTAAAGAAGAGGTGGAGGCGACCATCCAGGCGGCGGGTGAGCAGGCGGCTTATCAGGTTGGGGTGCATGGACTGCGTCCCGAGCTAATCAAATTGCTGGGTCGTCTCAAGTACCGCACGAGCTACGGGCAGAACACGTTAGCCCATAGCGTGGAGACAGCTTACCTGGCAGGCATGATGGCTTCCGAACTTGGGGCGGATGTTGCCCTCGCCAAGAGGGCTGGGCTGCTCCACGATATCGGGAAAGCTGTTGACCGTGAGGTTGAGGGCACGCACTCGTCAATCGGGGCGGAAATCGTCAAGCAGTGGGAGAAATCGCTCGAGGTCCTTCAGGGTATTGCGGAGCACCATTTGGAGACGGCTAGCACCAGTGTCTGGGGCTTCATCATCTCAGCGGCAGATGCCATCAGCAGTGCCCGTCCCGGCGCCCGGCGCGAAGCCCTGGAGAGTTACCTGAAGCGGATGAAAGAACTGGAGGATATTGCTAACACCTTCAAGGGTGTGGAGAAGTCTTACGCCATCCAGGCAGGGCGTGAAATCCGCATCCTGGTCAAACCGGAAGAGATTGATGACCTTGGTGCCATGCGACTGGCTCGGGATATTGTCAAGAAGATTGAAGAGGGCTTGGAGTATCCCGGTCAGATAAAGGTTACTGTGCTTCGTGAGACGCGGGCAATAGACTACGCCAAGTAAAGCAAGCGGATGCGAATACTCTTAATCGGAGACATAATCGGGCGTCCCGGCAGGCAAGCCGTGGCTAGACTACTGCCGGTTCTTGAAGAACAGTACCAGCTGGACTTGGTCATCGCCAATGTTGAGAATGCGGCGGGTGGTTTCGGACTGACGCCGGAGACGGCTCAGGAAATCTTTGATTGTGGTGTCAATGTCCTCACTTCAGGAAATCATATCTGGGCGCAGAAGGAAATCATTCCTTATATTGAAGGGGAGGTGCCGCTGCTGCGTCCATTGAATTATCCGCCCGGCGTGCCCGGCAAAGGCTATATCATCCTTGGGAAAGCAATGGTGGTCAATCTCATGGGGAGAACCTTTATGACGGATATTGATTGCCCCTTCCGCGCCATGGATAAACTGCTGACCGAGCTTAAAACCAAACCGCCGGTGATTATTGTTGACTTTCACGCTGAGGCAACCTCAGAGAAGGTGGCAATGGGACGCTATCTTGACGGTCGGGTCAGTGCGGTACTGGGCACTCACACGCACGTCGGCACCATTGATGCCCAGATATTAGCCAATGGTACTGCCTACGTTACTGATGTGGGTATGACGGGACCAATGGACTCAGTCATCGGCGATGACGCTGAGTCAGTCCTTCAGCGCTTTCTCACGGGTATGCCTCATCGCCTTTCTGTTGGGGCGGGGAAGCCGATTTTGAATGCGGTAAGGGTTGAGGTGGCGGAAGATAGTGGGCGGGCGATAAGAATTGAGCGTATCAGCCAGAAACTGGGGGAGTAGTGAGCACGGTAGACCTGCACATTCACTCCACTGCTTCTGATGGTAAGTTCACCCCAGAGGAGATTGTGCGCCAGGCGGCGCAACTCGGGCTGAAATATGTTGCTCTTGCTGACCACGATTCGGTTGACGGGATTGTCCCGGCACTGCAGGCGGCCAAAACCTTTCCCCGGCTGAAAGTCTTTCCCTGTGTTGAAGTCAGCACTGATGTCCCTCACAGCGAAGTCCACATCCTGGGGTATTTTATTGACTACACTGACCAAGATTTGAAGGTGACTCTGGAACGGTTCCGCAATTCCCGCCAGACTAGAGCCCAGAAAATGATTGAGAAACTGGCTGACCAGGGTATTTACCTCAAGTGGGCACGGGTCAAGGAAATTGCGGGGAGCGGTTCGGTGGGGCGCCCCCATATTGCCCAGGCGATGCTGGAGAAAGGCTATATCAACTCAATTCGGGAAGCTTTCCTGAAATATATCGGGCGGGATGGTCCGGCCTATGTGGAGCGGGAGAAAATGACACCGGCGGAGGCGGTGGGGCTGGTGTTGCGGGTGAGGGGGCTACCGGTTCTCGCTCATCCCCTCGCCACCGATGGTGCTGAGGCATGGATTACTGAGTTGAAGCCAGCAGGACTGGTGGGGATTGAAGCCTATTGTAACAACTATACCGCTGAAGATATCAACTATCTGCTCAGCTTGGCGCAGAAATATGACCTGGTCTCCAGCGGCGGTAGCGATTTTCACGGGCTGGGGGCTGAATTTGAGGCGCCACTGGGTGGAGTTAACGTTCCGATTGAGTCGGCGGAACGGCTTATCGCCCTGGCAAAGGAAAGGACTCTGAAGTTAGTCTGATTATGGAACCTATTTTTATTTGGTTTGGTTTAATGGTTGGTGCTTACCTTCTGGGCTCAGTGCCTGCCTCTTACCTAGCAGCCAAGTGGGCACGCGGCATAGACTTGAGGCAGTATGGGACGGGACAGGTGGGGGGTGGCAATCTCTGGCGGCTGACCTCCTGGAAGCTCGCTTTGCCGGTAAGCATTTTTGACATGACCAAAGGGCTGTGGCTGGTCTGGGCAGCCGAATCACTGGGGCTGAATATTTCTCAGCAGATAATCGTTGGGCTGGGGACAATCATCGGGCATAACTGGTCCATTTTCCTCAGGTTCGGCGGAGGAAGGGGAGTCGGCGCCACGCTTGGCGTTATCCTCATCCTCCCCTTAATAAACGAAATGAGCCCCATACCAACCATCACCTTTTTTGCTCTGCTTATCATTGGCGTCATTGTCACCCGCCGGTCGCCGGTGCCAGTCCTCGCCAGTGTAACGTCCATGCCGATAGCGAGCTGGCTCTCTGGTGAACCGCTTCCAGTCACCCTGGCTTTTCTAGCGATATTTCTGGTCATAGTAGCGAGAAGACTCGCGGTGCCCCGGCAGGCAGGCGTCTCAGTGGGTAAGGGTGAGCTATTCATCAATCGCTTACTTTTTGACCGTGATATCCGGGACAGGGAAGCCTGGCTATATCGCGCGCCACCAGGGCAAACTTGGCAACGCAAAACGAAAGATAAGACAACTAGGGGGTAGGCGCAATTATACCTTCCCGTGAAATTTTCTGGAACGTCCCATTCGGAGAAATCGTCTATTTGCTGGGGTTGATTACTCTCGGCATCTTCATCTATGCCCTCTACTGGCGCACCAAGCTGTGGCGACTCGGCAAACCAGAGAACCGACTTAATCATCTCAGCAGACGAGTTTGGGCATTTGTGGTCAGCGGTGTTGACCTTTTATTTCACCGCAAATTCCTGGGTGTGGCGGAAGGGCTGGGACATCGGCGCTTTTCACTCCAGGACCTCAATCCCAGGGAGTTCTACCCGGGCATAACCCATTTTTTTATTTTCCTTGGCTGTGTTGCCTTTCTCCTAGGCTCAATTCTGGACGCAGCAAGCCATTACACTACGCACTTCTTGAAGGGTAATTTCTATCTAGGCAATTCGCTGGTCGTTGACGTCTTTGGTCTGCTGGCAATTGCCGGGGTGCTGCTGGCGCTTTACCGGCGCTATATTCAAAAGCCGAGTCGGCTGGACAACAAAAGTGAAGACCTGGTGACGCTGCTCCTCATCCTCGTGGTGGTGGCGAGCGGGTATGTGGTTGAGGGCTTTCGCATCGCCGCCACTGAACTAAAAGATAATCCCGACTGGGCAGTTTGGTCGCCGGGTGGTTTTTTACTGGCGTTGGGCTTTAAAGGGCTAAGTCAAAACGCTCTGCTGACCTGGCACCGGATTACCTGGTGGCTGCATTCACTTATCTCTCTCGGTGCCATTGCCTATGTTTCCCTCTACTGGAACCGGCTATGGCACATCGTTGTTTCCACGGTCAATGTCTTCTTCCGGAACCTTGAGTCAAGAGGCGCGCTGGTGCCGATAGACCTGGAAAAGGCAGAGACTTTTGGCGTTGCCAAGATTGAGGATTTTAGCTGGAAGCACCTTCTTGATTTAGACGCCTGCACAAGGTGCGGTCGGTGTCAGGATAATTGCCCCGCCCATCTCAGCGACAAGCCCCTCAACCCTAAGAAAGTAATTCAGGACTTGAAGGGCGCCTGGCTGGAAAAGGCGGCAAATCCGGAGAGTAAGCGGGCACTTATTGGGGAAGTTATTCTGGAGGACGAAATCTGGAACTGCACCACCTGTTATGCCTGCCAGGAAGCCTGTCCGGTTGCCATTGAGCC
>CAZCEF010000068.1:0-3767 GCA_964497695.1 uncultured Dehalococcoidaceae bacterium
TACAAGTGGATTATCTTCGGCAGTGGTCAGGTGAGACCTTAGGTGCGCTTTGGCTTCAGACTTTCAATAACGGACAGCTGGATTTCAAACAGCTGTTTGATGCCCTTCCCGGCAAGATTGAGCAGAGAGTCAACCGTTTCGCGAGTAAAAGGCTTGCCTTCCGCCGTGCCCTGAATTTCAACAAACTCGCCCTTGCTGGTCATAACCACATTGAAATCAACTGCGGCGTTGCAGTCTTCATCGTAGCACAGGTCAAGGAGCATCTGGTTATGCACCACACCAACACTGGTAGCTGCCACCGCGGCTTTGAGCGGTAATGAAGCGATTAGCCCCATATTCATCAGGTTCTGGGAGGCTTCATATAGCGCAACATAGGCGCCGGTAATCGCTGCTGTCCGGGTGCCGCCATCAGCCTGAATCACGTCACAATCAACGATTAACGTTCTCTCACCGAGCACACTCAAATCAGTTATTGCCCGTAGTGACCGCCCGATGAAGCGCTGAATTTCTTGATTTCTTCCGGCAACCCTGCCGATGCTGATATCCCGGGTGGTACGAGTAACTGTGGAGCGGGGGAGCATAGCGTATTCTGCAGTAAGCCAGCCGGTGCCGCTCCCCTTGAGGAAGGGAGGGACTTTATCATCAGCGCTGACGGAACACAAAACGCGGGTCTTGCCCAGTTCAATCAGGGCAGAACCTTCGGCAAATGCCTGATATCCGGTCGTAATTTTCACCGGTCGCAGCATGTCATAGGCTCTGCCATCAACTCTCTTCACCAGAATCTCCTCAAAAGGTATATGCCAGTATAGCATTGATGAGCGATATTGACAAATTGCGTCAACAGGGATTAAATTATTTCGCAACATCGTCAATTTTTTGGGTAAGGAGGTGTAAATGACCGGCGCCGTGGCGCACTCACCAAAGTTAATCAAAGAACTGCAAGACTTAGCCAGACAGCTCCGCATTGACCTCGTTGAGATGATTTACCGTCGGAAATCGGGGCATCCGGGAGGTTCTCTCTCTGCCGCCGATGTTCTCGCCGCTCTTTTCTTCCACCAGCTCCGCATTGACCCACAAAACCCCAACTGGGAAAACCGCGACCGCTTTATTCTCAGCAAGGGGCATGCTTGTTCCACCCTTTATGCGGCTCTGGCGCGGCGGGGCTTCTTCCCGATGGAGACACTCCAGGCATGGGGACAGATTGGCTGTTGTCTTCAGGGGCACCCCGACCGATTGAAGACACCGGGGGTGGATATGACCAGTGGCTGTCTCGGGCATGGCATCAATATCGCCTCGGGGTTACTACTGGCGGGGAGGCTGAAAGGACTTGACTACCGCACTTATGTCCTCATCGGCGATGGCGAGGTACAGGCGGGCATTCTCTGGGAAGGAGCGATGCTGGCTGGCAAATATAAGCTTAATAAACTAATCACCGTTATGGACTACAACAAAGTCCAGCTTGACGGCAGGCTGGAAGACATTATGCCCATTGAGCCAATTCGTCAGAAATGGGAAGCCTTTAACTGGTCAGTGATGGAGATTGACGGTCATAATATGAAAGAAATTTTAGATGCCCTGGACAAAGGGACTGAGGCAAAAGATAAGCCGACGGTGATTATTGCCCATTCCATAAAAGGCAAAGGTGTTTCCTATATGGAAGGCAAATCCGAATGGCACGGTAAGGTGCCCAACGATGAAGAATTTCAACTGGCGATGAAGGAGTTGAAGACAAATGTTTAAGCGAGATATGACCCGGAAAATATTCGGTGATGCGCTGACGGCTTACGCGGCACTTAATCCCAGCGTGGTGGTCCTGACCGCAGACGTCGCCTCCTCAGTGATGGTCACGGCTTTTGCTCAGAAGTACCCCGATCGGTTCTTCAACGTCGGCATTGCCGAGGCGGGAATGGTGGATACCGCGGTGGGGTTTGCCCTAGGTGGGATGATTCCCTTTGCTAATACCTTTGCCGGACTCTTAATCAGGGCTACCGAGCAAATCAGGACCTGCGTGGCTTATGCCAATACCAATGTCAAACTCGTCGGTAGTTTTGCCGGGCTATCCAACTTTAAGGACGGACCAACCCATCATTCCATAATGGATGTCGCCATTATGCGGGCGATGCCCAATATGATAGTCCTAGTGCCTTCAGATAGCATTGAAGCCAGGAAGATGATTCCACTGATGTCAGAACACGAAGGACCGGTCTATATCCGTATCAGCCGCGCTGAGATGCCGATAATTTTTGAGGAAAACCACAGCGTTGAAATCGGCAAGGGGCAGGTCGTGCGTGACGGCAAAGACATTTCCCTCATCGCCAACGGACATATGTTGAGTCGGGCGCTGGAAGCGGCGGATAAGCTCGGCACTCAGGGAGTCAAAGCCAGAGTGGTGAACCTGCCTACTGTCAAGCCAATAGACGCTGAGCTAATCGTGAAATGTGCTGAAGAGACAAGAGGTATGGTTACCTGTGAAGAGCACACGGTTATCGGTGGTCTGGGCAGCGCGGTAGCTGAGGTTCTGGTGAGAGGATGCCCGGTGCCTGTTGAGATGGTGGGTATTGCCGACCGGTTTACTGAGACGGCTTTAGACCATGATTCGCTGATGGATGCTTACGGGATGTCAGTGGACGAGATTGTCCAAGCCGCCCAGCGAGTTATGCTGAAGCAGGACTAACCACCGCGGAGCTTGGGGGAATCAAGCCACAGTCCGGCTACGTAGACCTTGTCCCCCACCTCCTGAAAGACTACCTTGACGATAACGTCATCTGGCTCATTGGTAAATCTGGCTTTATAGTAAACGGCGGTATACTGACCGGTAATTTCTGTTTTCCAGAACTCCTTTGACTCATAAGTGCCAATCTCAAGCTTGATGACTGAGTTGAGTTGCCGTGCCGTCGGTTCTGGTACTTTATCCTTCATTTCCTGAGTGAAGAATTCGCTGTATTTATCATAGTCATCACTATTGATAGCGTTCAGGATGCCTTCCGTAATCTCGCTGGCGTAATCTGGTTCCGCCACTCCGCCGCAGGCAGTCACTGCTATCATGGCGACCAGTACAGTGAGGATACTGCAACTGACTCGGACTAGAGTTGGCATCTCTTCCTCCCTCCTTTACTTTAGACTTAACAGATATTCTCTGACCCAGTTTAAAGCGGCATCGGCAGCACTTTGTTTGTTTTGCTCACGGTTACCACTAAAGGTATATTTCCGACTGTAAGTCCCGCCTTTGTGCGCTAACCCAAGGAAGAACAACCCTACCGGCTTGCCTCGGGTTGCTCCACCTGGACCGGCAATGCCAGTATCGGCGACGCAGATGTCCACGTTCAGTAGCTTTCTGCCTCTAGCTGCCATTTCCTCCGCCGTATCGGCACTGACGGCACCTTTGCTATTGATGGTTTCCGGTCTTACCCCAACCAGCCTAATTTTGATTTCGTTGCTGTAGGCAGTGACTGAGCCTTTATAATAGTCGGAGCTACCAGCAATATTGGTAATGCGATGGGAAATTAGCCCGCCAGTGGCTGATTCCACAGCACCTAAAGTCAGCCCCTTTTGGCGCAGTAGAATACCGATTTCTGCCTCTAAAAGAGCCATTGGCTTTCACCCTAGTTAACTTTTTGTTCTGTTGATTATATAATAATTGCAACCGCAGTTAAAAGTTAAGGAGGTTCTAGTATGGGTATAATGGCGGCGATACTTGGTGCTATCGGTGGGCTGGCGGCGGTGACGGGCATCATCACAGCGCTGGAAATAATCCCCCTGATCACCCC
>CAZCEF010000068.1:3867-6847 GCA_964497695.1 uncultured Dehalococcoidaceae bacterium
AAGCGGCTTTTGATTTCTTTCGCTTCCGGTACTGCCACCAAATCACAGCCAGAGCGATAATCCAGAGCGGGCTGAAGATTAGTACCCAGATTAGAAAAGTGAATAAGCCCCGCCCGAAAGCGACCAGTCCGTTCCAGGCATTGCTGACCACCGTCCCGGCACTCCAGCCCGGGATAACGGTAATGTAGCTCTTCCTGACCTCGCTATCGGAGTTGCCCCGGTCATCGGTCACCTTCAAGGATACGGTATAGGTGCCACTTGACCGGTACTTGTGGACTGGATGGCTGGCAGTGCTGGTATCGCCATCGCCAAAGTCCCACTCGTAGCTGTAAGGCGTGAAGCCACCACCAACTTTGCTTTGGAAGAAGACCTCTTCCCCTTCTTTGGCTGTTGCTCTGGAGGCGGTGAACTCAACATCCAGCTTAGCCTGTTCCAGGCGCACTTCAATGAGCGATGTCTCTGAAGTCCGCTCCAAGTATTGCATCCGGCCCTTGGTCTGCTCAATTTCACCTCTGATTCTGGTGAGTTCGCGCTGAACCGCCAGGATATCCTCCACCTTCTCCGCCTTTGCCAGTATCCGAAGAAGTTGCTCCTCGGTCGCCTCAAGATTCTTGAGCTTGGCAGTCAGGTCAGTGTACTCCTCGGTGACGTCTTTACTGGAGGTGCTTTCCGAGATTACCTCAAGCGCCAAGCCGCGGAGTGTCCTTATTGCTTCGCTAAAGCGTTCCGCTACCACCCTAATAGTGATTTGCCCCACCAATCTTTCGCCTTCTTTCCACTGATTAGAAGCGACCACATAACCATCTAGGTTCTTGGCGAGGTCAACAATACGCTCCAGGGTCTGAGGGACGTCACTTACTATCAGATGCAAATTCCCGGTGCGGATTATCATCCGGTCGCCAATCACACCCAAATCAGCGCCTGGTGAAACCGCCCCAAGCCCCGGTTGAGAAGGCACTGGCGCTCCCTCGACTGGCGGCAATGTGATTTTTGGCGGCGGCGCTGGTGCCGGCATTGGTGCGGGTACTGGTGTGGGTCTGGGAGCCGGCGCTGGTGCTGGCATCGGTGCGGGTGCTGTTTCCGGCGCTTTAGTACAGGCAACAGGTATTAGAAGCAGAACAATCGCTAAAAAGACAAATAACACCCTTTTCATAGAAGCCTCCTAGTAATTAAAACGGTGGTAGGCAGGAAAGGTTACCTTCAGGGAAAGCAGCCAAGCTGGCAATTACAGATTTTGATTCTCAGGCGGTCAGCGGCGTCCCCTACTTCACGGAGGGGGACCTTCAGCTCCTTGGCAATTTTAAAGGCGACAGCACAGGGTAATTTGCCATTTACCAGACTGGCTTTTATCTTCTGCTCAATCGTATTTTCCATATTTACCTCGCCTTACCGGGTCAACTTCACCAGAAGTGCTTTATACATATCCGGTATCTTCAGTATTTTTTCATAGCATTCAGGTGGCAGTGGTTCATCAAGGCAGATTGCCATCATAGCTCCCCCACCCCGCTGTACCCCCCGGCTCACCTGCATCTGGCTGATATTGACATCGGCATTACCAATTATCGTCCCGATGGCGCCAATCATGCCAGGGCGGTCTTTGTGCTCCGTGAACAACATATAGCTGCCCGTCGGCTCAATCTCCAGCCAGTAATCATTCACCCGCGTCAGATGAGTTGTTCCCCTTAATGATGAGCCAGCCACCAGAGTGTTACCGGCGGTCGTATTCAGGTTAACTGTAACCATATTAGCGTAGTTTTCGCAGACGGCGTATTTTTCCTCGGTGACACTTAGCCCACGCCGCCGGGCAATCATATCGGCATTGACGATGTTCACCCGCTCTTCAGTCAGCGTTTCCAGAAGTCCAGCGAGAACCGCCACCTTGATAGGATTGGTATCTTCGTTGGCAATATCACCCTGATAATGAATGGTCATTGATTTCAACTGCCCGGCCATTAGCTGGACAGCAATGCGTCCAATCATCGTGCCCACCTGGAGGTAAGGACTGAGCACGGCTACCGCTTCCTTGGAAATCAACGGCGCGTTCACCGGCGACTTTGCCGGGTTGCCCTGAAGAACCGCAATCACCTGCTCGCAGACATCCCGACTGGAACTGGCTTCCGCTTCCACCGTAGTGGCGGCGATGTGGGGGGTGGTGATGATTTTATCACTCTTAAAGAGGATATTTTCCTTGGCTGGTTCCTGGCTGTAAACATCAACGGCCGCTCCCGCCAGCCGACCCTGACTGACCGCCTCGTAAAGTGCTTTCTCATCAATAATACCGCCTCGGGCGCAATTTAAAATCATCGCGGTTGGTTTCACCAGCTTCAGTTGCTCACTACCAATCAGCCCTTTGGTGGTGGGGTTGAGGGGGACGTGAACCGTGATGAAATCCGCTTCTTTCAGTAAGGTCTCCAGTTGGACCAGCTTAACCCCTAGTCGCTCCGCCCGCGCCTCGGCTATCATCGGGTCGTAGGCGATGACATTCACCCGCAACCCCTTCGCCAGCTCCGCCACCTCCGTTCCCACCCTCCCCAGCCCGATAATGCCCAGCGTCTTATTGCGGACCTGTGCCCCTTTGATCTCCCGACTCCACACCCCGGAGTGAAGCTGATTATGCGCCTGCGGGATGCGACGTGCCAGAGCTAATAACATGGCAATAGTGTATTCCGCGGCGGAGACGATATTGCCTTCCGGGGAGTTAAGAACGACAATGCCACGACGGGTTGCCGCCTCAACGTTAATGTTATCCACCCCCACCCCTGCCCGCCCGATGACTTGGAGCTTTTCGGCGGCATCAATGATATCCGCCGTTACCTTGGTCTGACTGCGCACTATCAGCGCATCATACTGCCCGATAATTGACTTAAGCTGTTCAGCAGTCTGTACCGGCTTAATATCCACCTCGGCATGCTGGCGCAGAATCTCAATACCTGACGGGTCTATCGGGTCAATAATAAGGACTTTCATAGTTATCTTTTCT
>CAZCEF010000069.1:0-5427 GCA_964497695.1 uncultured Dehalococcoidaceae bacterium
CGTGCCTGAGTCTTCGCCGGCAGACCCCAGATATGGATAAAGCCGGGCGAAGCACTCTGGTCAAAGACATCACCCTTATCGTAGGTCGCCAAGCTGTAATCATATAACGAGAAAGGCGACTTGCGCCCGACCACACTGGAGCTCCCCTTGTACAACTTGACACGGACATCGCCGGTCACAAAGCGCTGAGTGGAATCAACAAAGGCTGCCAGGTCTTCGCGGTAAGCGGTGAACCAGAGACCGTTGTAAACCAAGTCGGCATATTCCATCGCCACTCTCTGCTTAAAGCGGAGCTGGGCTTTAGAGAGGGTCATTGCCTCCAGAGCCAGGTGCGCCTGGAGCAGTACCATAGCCGCCGGAGCTTCATAGACTTCTCTTGATTTTATCCCCACCAATCGGTTCTCAATATGGTCAATTCTACCCACACCATGCCTGCCTGCCAGCTCGTTCAATTGGCGGATTAAAGGAACACCATCCATTCGTTTGCCGTTGAGCATTGCCGGAATACCGTGCTCAAAGCCAATCTCAATATAAGCCGGCTCGTCCGGGGCATCCTTTGCTGGTTTGGTCCACTTGAAGGCATCTTCGGGAGGCTCAACCCATGGGTCTTCCAGCACACCGCATTCTATACTGCGACCCCACAGGTTTTCATCAATGGAATAGGGACTGGCGACGGTCACTGGGACGGGGATGCCGTGGCGTTGGGCGTATTTGATTGTCTCCTCACGCGTCATACCCCACTCACGGGCGGGGGCGATGACCTTCAACTCAGGCGCCAGGGTATTAACGCCCACCTCAATTCTTACCTGGTCGTTACCCTTGCCGGTACAGCCGTGGGCAATAAATTTAGCCCCCTCCGCCCGCGCCACCTCCGCCACAATCTTGGCAATAAGGGGGCGGGTAAAGGCAGTGGAAAGCGGGTACTGCCCTTCATAGATAGCATCGGCTTGGAGTGACGGGAAAACGAAGTCATTAACGAACGTTTCCTTGGCATCAACCACCAGCGCTTTTATTGCCCCGACTTTGAGCGCTTTCTCTTTAATCGCCGAAAGGTCGCGCTGCTCATTACCGACATCAAGAGTAACCGCAATAACGTCCAGATTGTATTTTTCTTTCAGCCATCTGATAGCGGCTGAGGTATCTAGACCACCACTATAAGCCAGTACCACCTTATCCGGCATACCCTGCCTCCTTAACTTGGCTTAGACCGCTTGAACCCGAAATTCTTTTCCAGAAAATTGGTAATCTCATGATAAACGTGGGGATATCGCCACTGGTAATCATGCCCCGGTGCCCGCATAAAATAAAGTATCCTGCCCGGGTCTTCATCTGGTGGTGCCAGCCCCAGCAAGGCTTTGGCGCTTGCCCAGAGTATCGCGCCAATATCACCTTCGCTGAAAGTGTCACGGGTTAGCCCGTTACTCTCCAGTACCAGCGTCCGCTCCCGCATTGTCGTCTTATACCAGAAAGGCGGACCAGTCTGAATACTATAGACCTGTTGATTGTAACGAAGCATATTCATCACACTGTCCGAAATGATAGTGCCGTTGCTCTCGCCGGCGACAATTACCTTCAAATCAGGAACGTGGCTGGTCAAGAATTCAACTCTCTTCGCCAGTTTCTCCGCCTTGGTCGGATAGACCGACACCACCTCCATAAATTCGTCAATTATGCCGCGCAGATTTTCTTCCGTGCGCTGGTAATTGACAAACAACGCATTATAGCCGAGCTTCTGCAGTTCCGACTTCATACCACCAAAGATGCTCGTCCAGCCCGCCGACGCTTCCAGCAAATTCCATCCCCACCCCCCTGAATTAAAGAGCACCACAAAATCCTCGTCCTTCGCCTCTAAGTAAAGCGCCAGGAGCTGGGTGACAAAAATATTGTACTTGTCCTGATAGTCACCGAAAAGCTCTTTCGCCACCGCGGCGGCGTCTTCAATTACAGACTGGGGCACCCTAGAGAGGTCGGTAACAGACAAAGGAGCACCACTTGTCCCCACCTCCCCCACGACGCCAACGAAAGTGTAGAAGAACGCCGTGAGGACAAAAACAAAAAGGAGACTGGCGGATATAAGTAATGCTACTTTGAACTTGCGAATACGGCGTGCCATTTTCTATCCTATTATCGCATAAATCGGGCGATTAAGATAGTCCCCAGTTAAAAACTAGCCAGTACTTTATCCAGAATTCTCAGCGCCTCACCAAGTTCGTCTTTCGTGATATTCAGCGCCGGCATGAAGCGCAGGGCGTTGGGTTTGACACGGTTGACCAGAAGTCCTTTCTCCAGACAAGCCATCAGCACCGGCTTGCCGATTTCCTCTTTGAACTCTATTGCCGCCAGCAACCCGAGCCCGCGGACATCAGTAACAAAAGCGTATTTGGTTTTGAGCTTTTTCAGCCCGTCAAAGAAGTATTTACCTACCTTCTTCACATTTCCGATGACATCATTATCCAGAATGAATTTAAGCGTAGCGTAAGCGGCGGCGCAGGCAAGCGGATTACCGCCAAAAGTTGACCCGTGCTCCCCCGGCACAAAAACGGATGCCTTCTCCTTTGCCATGATTGCCCCAATGGGCACGCCTCCCCCCAGCCCCTTAGCCAGAGTCATCACGTCCGGCTCAATGCCAAACTGCTCATAGCCGAACATAGTCCCTAACCGACCGATACCCGTCTGGACCTCGTCAAGGATGAGCAAAACGCCTTTCTCACTGCACCAGGCACGGACGGCTTTGAGGTAAGCTTTATCGGGGATTTTAACGCCGCCTTCGCCCTGCACCGGTTCAATCATCACGGCGCAGGTCTTTTCGTGGGTCGCCGACTTTATTGCCTCAATATCGTTGAATTCAACGTTGACAAAACCAGTGGGCAAAGGAAGATAAGGGTGCTGGTACTTAGCCTGCCCGGAAGCAGCGACCATTGACAGAGTACGCCCGTGGAAGGAGCCAGTGACGCTGATGACCTCGTAGGCGCCATTGAGATGGTGGTGACCGTAGCGTCGTGCCAGCTTGACCGCACCCTCGTTGGCTTCGGCGCCGCTATTGCTGAAAAAGACCTTCTGGAGACAGCTATTCTTCACCAGGAGTTCGGCGAGCTGAACCTGTGGCACAGAGTAAAATTGATTTGAGACCTGAATCAGGGTCCTGGCTTGTCTGGCGATGGCTTTTGCCAAGACGGGGTGGGAATGCCCCAGGCTATCCACCGCCCATCCCGCTACCAGGTCCAGATACTTGAGCCCTTTATCATCCCAGACCCACGACCCCTCCCCCTTGACCAGAGTCACCGGAACACGCTCCACGGTATTCATAAAGTATTTCTGCGCCAGTTCCTGCCAGCTTCTCACGTTCGTCTCCTGATTGACGGCCACTTAATTCAGTGACCTACCCCCTAACCCCCTCCCTTAAAAGGAGGGGACATTATGTAAGGGAGGCTTACCCTCCCTATGAATACTCAGCGGATTAAGCCAGATATATTGTGGTGCCGTCGCCCTTGCCTTCTATTTCCTTAAGCAGAGCGTGCGACTGCCTGCCATCTACTATGCGGGTGACCGGTGTTTTAGCTAAGGCTCTCAAGCAGGCTTTTATTTTCGGAATCATGCCACCAGAAGCCACACCGGCAGCAATTAATGCCTCCGCCTCTTTTCCCGTAAGGCGGCTCAACAGCTTTCCTGATTTGTCACTGACGCCAGTCACGTCGGTCAGGAAGATGAGCCTCTCAGCGCCAATTGCCGCCGCAATCTCCCCGGCAACAATGTCAGCGTTGACGTTAAGCATTTGAGGTGCGTCCACAGATCGCTCAAAAGCATGCAGACTCACCGGCGCCACCACGGGCACATAGCCCGCCTTCAAGAGGGCTTCCAGTGGTTCCGGACTGACTTTGACTATGGTCCCAACATACCCCATTTCATTATCGCTAATCTTACCCTGAATCAAGGCGCCATCCACCCCGCTGATGCCGATGGCGCGCCCACCTGAATTGTTAATCGCCGCCACAATTTCTTTGTTGGTCAAGCCCGCCAGTACTGCCGTGACCACATCCAGCGAGGCTCTATCAGTAACTCGCTCGCCGCGAACGAACTTGGTCGGGATATCCTGCTTGTTCAACCAGTCGGTGATGATTTTGCCACCACCGTGAACCACCACCAGCGATTTTCCCCGCTTTTGAAGCTGGACAATATCCTCAAGCGTGGTATCGTGGCTACCCAAGGTGGCACCACCGATTTTGATTACAATGACTTTATCCATGGCTATGTCGTATAGGCGCTGTTGATAGTAACGTATTCTTCCGAGAGGTCACAGCCCCAGGCGGTCGCCGTGCCAATGCCCAGATTGAGGTTCACCGTTATCGGCACCTCGTCCTTAATCAAAATCCGCACCGCCTCGTCGTGGTCAAAAGGCACCGGGCGACCATCCTTGAGCAAGCCGATGCTGCCCAGGTAAAGGTCAATTTTCTTTTCCTCCACCTCTACTCCGCTCCGCCCCAGTGCGGCAATAATTCGCCCCCAGTTGGGGTCGGCACCGTGCACCGCCGCTTTCACCAGAGCCGAACTCACTATGGTGCGGGCGGCTAGCCTGGCCGCAAAAACGTTGGGCGCACCACTCACGGTAATCTCAATCAGGCGGGTTGCCCCTTCACCGTCACGGGCGATTAGCTTCGCCAAGTGAATACAAAGATGGTTCAGGCCCTGCTGGAAAGCATCCGCCAGCCGACTTTTCTTGGTAATCGGCTCGTTACCGGCAAGCCCGTTTGCCAGAAGCAGCAGGGTATCATTGGTGCTGGTATCACCATCAATTGAGACCATATTGAAAGAAAGGTCTGCTGCCTGGCGGAGAGCTAGCTTGAGGAAGTCTTTATCCACACTGGCGTCAGTAGTCAAAAAACAGAGGAAGGTAGCTAGACTGGGATGAATCATCCCCGAGCCTTTGGCAATGCCACCGATGGTGAAGCCGGCACCTGCCACCTTGACTGCGGCGGCTTTCGGTATTGTGTCTGTGGTCATAATCGCCCGGGCAAGGTCGTTACCCCCATCAAGAGTAAAGGCGACCTTCCTCATACCGTCCCTAATGCGCTCCATCGGTAATAACTGACCGATAACGCCGGTGCTGGCGACCAGAACCTCCTCCGCCGGCACGCCAATCACCTCTGCCGCCAGCCCCGCCATTTCCACCGCATCCGCCAAGCCCGGCTCCCCGGTAGAGGCATTGGCACAGCCAGCGTTGACTACCACCCCTGATGCCTTCCCACCACTCTGAAGTCGCTTCTGGGATAAGACCACTGGCGCTGCCTTGATGCGGTTAGCGGTAAAAAGACCGACGGCAATACAGGGCACTTCAGAAGCGAGAATGCCGAGGTCCGGGCTTTCTTTTTTCTTGAGTCCAGCGTAGGTGGCGCCGGCGCGGAAACCTTTGGGCGTGGTCACACTGCCCGA